>JAUNJX010000041.1 GCA_030533005.1 Clostridia bacterium
TTTCCTTGATGCAGGAAAAGCGCCCGTTTGAAAAGGCGCTCTCCGTTATGCTTTTGTTTACTTGCCTATGGAGATGACCTTGAACTTGACCACGCCGCCGGGCGTGGTGACCTCCACCTTATCGCCCTTCTTGTGACCCAGCAAGCCCTTGCCCACGGGAGACTCGTTGGAGATGCGGTTTTTGTAGGGATCGGATTCGGCGCTGCCCACGATCTGGAATTCCATGTCCGCGTCCGTATCCAAATTGTGCACCTTGACGGTGGCGCCGACGTTGACGACCTTGGTGTCGATATTGTCCTCGTCGATAAGCACCGCGTCCTTGAGCAGCGCCTCGATCTCCACGATCTCGTACTCGATGCGCGCCTGCTCCAGCTTCGCCGCGTCATATTCGGCATTTTCCGAAAGGTCGCCAAAGGAACGTGCGATCTTGATCTGTTCCGCGATCTCCAGCCTGCCTGTGGTTTTGAGGTATTCCAAACGTTCCTCGTATTTCCTGATGCCTTCCGCAGTCAAACGAACTTCCGCCATGCCGCTGTGCCTCCTATTGTCTTTAAAATAGCGTACTCATTATATGTAGCGTTTGCGCCTTTGTCAACACAATTCACGCGCGTACGCCGCAAGAAGGCCAAGCAGCGCCTCCAACGTAGCGCATCCGTTGACCGCCGTGCGGAAGGTCGCCGCCCCCCGCATGCCCTTGACGTACCACGCCATATGCTTGCGCAGCTGGATCACGCCGTAATCGCCGCAGTACGCGCACATGCGCCTGGCGTGCTCCGCGGCCATGTCGAGCCGCGCGGCGTCCGTGGGCGGCGTATAGGGTTCATTCGCAAGCGCCGCCTTGACCTCCTGAAAAATAAAGGGGTTGCCCTGTGCGCCGCGCGCCACCATCACGCCGTCGCAGCCCGTTGCGTCGCGCATGCGCACCGCGTCCGCGCCCGTAAATATGTCGCCGTTGCCCAATACCGGCACGCCGACCGCCGCCTTGGCCGCCGCGATCACATCGTAATCCGCCTTACCCGCGTACATCTGCGCCCGCGTGCGGCCGTGTACGCTTAGCATCGCGGCGCCGTTATCCGCAAGTATCCTTGCAAATTCCACCGCGTTTTCATGCGCCGCGTCAAAGCCCTTGCGAAATTTCACCGTTACGGGCAGGGAGGAAGCACGGCTTACCGCGCATACGATCTCGCCCGCGAGCTTGGGCTCCAGCATCAGCGCGCTGCCCTCGCCGTTTTTGACGATCTTTTGGGCGGGGCAGCCCATGTTGATGTCGATTAGCGCAAGCTTGCCCTGATAGCTTTGGCAAAGACGCTTTGCGGTATCCGCAAGTATCCTTGGCTCGCGCCCGAAAAGCTGCACGCCGAAGCTGTGCTCCGCCTCCGCCGTTTCCAAGAGCTTGCCCGTGTTTTCGTTGCCGTAGGTCAGCCCCTTGGCGCTGACCATTTCGGTGTAGGTGAAATCACACCCCATCTCGCGGCACAAGCCGCGATAGGCGCGATCCGTCACCCCCGCCATGGGGGCAAGCACAACTGGAAAGGCCGGAAGGAAAGAAAGCATATCGATTCTAATTCCGCATCGTCACTGCGCATCCGCCATCAGGCTCATGTCCGGCGTGGGCAGCGGAGATTCCTGCGGGTTGGTCTCGATCACCGTGATGCTGTTGATCAGCCACCGCCCATCCCTTCGCACAAACCCCACGTCGCAGCGGGTCGCTGGCCATGCGGGCAGCGTGGGCGGTAGTATGTTTTCCCCCTGTTCGTTGGGGGTGGCGGCGATGGAAGCGAGCTTTTGCACCACGCGCACCGTCGTCTCCTTTTCCCATGGCATGACAAGCAGCTTAGATACCTCCACCCGGTAATCATAGGAGGACACCGTGAAATCGGCATAGGCATGCTTGGTAAGCTCCGCGTCGGTAAGCAGAAAATCGTCAGTAAAGTATTCGGAAAGCTCCCACAAGGAGTCGTCGCGCAGGATATAGTCGGCTCGCTTTTCCATGCCGTCCTGCAGGATGATATAGACGTTGCTGGTATACAGACCCGCCACAAATACGCCCAGCGTCAGCGTGATCAGCGCCACCAGCAGCAGGAGTATCCTCAGAATGTACCAGATGGATCGCCGCGCGACCCCATACTTATTGCGTCCCATATGCAGCCTCGTACCCTTGTTTTTTCCACACCATCCTACCACATGCAAGGGCGGATGGCAAATGAACAGACCGTGGACGGCCTAATCGAGATTCTGCGCCTGCGCCATCTTCTTCTTAATGCGCTGCAAGGCGTTATCCACGGCCTTGACGCTGCGCCCAAGCCGCTCCGCCGCAGCCGCGTAGGAGCAGCCGTCCATATAGAGAGAGAGCACCTGCTTTTCAAAATCGGACAGCGCGCTTTGCAAAAGCTGCTCCATATGCTGCGCGCGCTCCTTGCCCAAAAAGGTCTCCGCCGGATCCTCCCCCGTAAGCTGCAGGGTATCGATGAGGGAGCGCTCCGGATCGTCGCCGTTTTTATAGAGGGATATGTAGCTGTTAAGCGGTATATGCTTCTGCCGCGTGGCGGTCTTGATGGCCGTCACGATCTGCCGGTGGATGCACATCTCCGCAAAGGTGCGAAAGCTCGCACCGCAGTCCGCGCTGTAATCCCGCACGGCTTTATATAAGCCGATCATACCCTCCTGCAGCAGATCGTCCCGATCCGCGCCGACGATGAAATAGGCGTGGGTTTTAATGCGCACCACGTTTTTGTAGCGGGCATAGAGCGCCTCCTCCGAGAGCGTATCTCCGGAGCGGGCAAGCGCTACCAGCTCCTCGTCCGTTTTAAGGGCTTGGTCAGTCAAGCTGCCGCCTCGCTTTTTCATAAAGAAGGATCGCCGCCGCAACGGAGGCGTTGAGGGAATCGATCTTTCCGAACATGGGGATGCTGACAAGAAAATCGCAATTGTCCTTGACCAGCTTGGAAATGCCCTTGCCCTCGCTGCCGATCACGAGGCCTATCGCGCCGCTAAGATCCATCTTCTGCATAGGCTCGCCCTTCATATCAGCGCCCACGATCCAAAGACCAGCGTCCTTCAAGCGGCCGATCGCGCCTGTAAGGTTGCTCACCTGCGCCACCTTGATATACTCCACCGCCCCCGCCGACGCCTTGCAGGCAGACGACGTAACGCCCGCCGCGCGCCGCTTGGGAATGATGACGCCGTGCGCGCCCGCGCATTCGGCGCTTCTTAAAATAGAACCCAGATTGTAGGGATCCTCGATGCCGTCAAGTATGACGATGAAGGGCTTTTCGCCCCGCTCCGCCGCCACACCCAGTATGTCCGCGATCTCGCAATACTGCACGCCGGGTACCTGCGCCACGATCCCCTGATGATTGGCCGTTTTGTTGCCATGGCCGAAGGGCATGCACATGAAATCGAGCTTGGATTTGTCCACCTCGCGCACCTGCACGTTGCGGTCGCGCGCCAAGCCCACGAGCTCGCGCAGCGATCCGTCCGGCTCGTTCTGCACCAGGATGCGATCGATGCTTCTGCCGCTCTTGAGCGCCTCCTTCACGGCGTTGCGCCCCATGAGGATGTAGGGGAGCTCGTCCTCGCGCAAGGGCTGCTGCGCTATCGCCTCCGGCTCATGCTGGGGTTCTGCGAAGCGCTCCGTCCGGCGGGAATAGCTCGTGCGCGCGCCCTCCGCCTGCACGGGCGCCGTGCGGTTTTGTCCCCGTCGATAGGTTTTCTCCTCCGCGGGGCGCTCGTCCTGCCCGTAGGGGCGGCGATTCTCGTAAGGCTTGTCGCCTTGCCCGTCGCGGCCATAGGGACGTTCGTTTTTGCCCCGGTAATTCCTCTCGCCGCGCTCATTGCTTTTTTCGTAGCCGCGCTCGCCGCTTCTCTCGTTGCTTCTTTCAAAGCCGCGCTCATCGCTTCGTTCCGGCTTGCCGTAGCGCGGCTGCGCCTTGCCGCCGCGATAGGGCTTTTCGCCGGACGGTGCATGCTGCGGCGTTTCGTCGCGGTTGCCGCGATAGGTCCTGCCGCCCTCGCCGCCGGCGGGCTTATTGCCCTTGTAGGGGCGCTGTTCGTGCGCGCCGCCGTTCGGGCGCTGCTTATACACGGGCTGTCCGTCCTTGAAGCCCGACACCGCGCCCTCGCGGTCGGCATTTCGATCCTTGCGTTTGTAATCCATATTTACTCCTGTTCTTTCTTGTTCTCGTATCCGCCAATGTTGGCGAGCACCCAGCGCTGTATCGTCTCATCGTCCGCGCCGGTATGGCACAGCGCCGTAAGCGCCTCGTCCAGAACGCGCATCTTCGCGGCGCCGCCGCAGCTCATCTTCCCCTCGGTACAAGCGCCGTGGGCACAGGCTGTACCCGCGTGCGCAAAGAGCGAAGGGGCTTCCCGCCGCGCCAGCCCCAGCATCACCCACGCGAGGCGGCGTATCTCCCACTGCGCCCGCTCGCAGCAGCGCAGCGAAAAGAAATGCAGCAGCTCCCGCGCGTTCATGGTGAGGATCAAGCGTGTCTCCGCCGCGTTGGGCAAAAGAAAGCGCGCGTCCTCGGCAGGTATGCCCTCGCCCAGCCAGTAGGCATAAAAGCCGTTGATCGCCTCCATCTGCCTGTGGTATTCCTCCACCGCCCCGGCGCCTTTGGCCGCAATGGAGGGCGGCAGTATATAGGGTGAGCCCTCAGGCTTTGCCACATACCGCTGGGACTGCACGGAAAAGCTCGCAATGCGGTGCCGCGTAAGCTGGGCAAGCAGCGCGCGGGACACGCCCTCTACCCCAAAGGTGAAGCTCGCGTGCTCAATGGGGGAAAGATGCCCGTAGCCCATGAGCCTGTCCACCATCGCCCCGGCCTTGGGCGCCACCTGCTCCTTAAGATCCTCTATGCCGCTGTCGCTGTAGCAAAGGCGCGCACCCAGCGCCGCCGCCGTTTCAGGCGTCGGCGTAAAGCACAAAAGCCTTACCTTAAGCGCCGCTTCCTTCATGTTTCCTCCTCCGTTTCCTCCAATGCCGCGCGCATCAGCGTTTGGAGCCGCTCATCGTCGCCCGCAAGATACAGATACCCCATCAGCGCCTCCAAGCCCGTCGCCGTGCGGTAATCCGTGATGGAGGCGTGCTTGGGCACCGTGCCCATATGCGCGTTGCGCCCCCGCTTATACACATCCTGCTCGTCTTGGGTCAGCTTGTCCGCGATGCGGTGATACGCCGCCGCCTGCGCCGCCGCGCACACCCGCCCCGCCGAAAGCTTGTGCAGCCCGTGCACCCCCAGATCACTGTGGGATATAACGAGCGTGCGCACGAACAGATCGTACACCGTATCCCCGATATAGGCCAGCACCAGCGGGCTTACCATGCGGGGATCCTTATAGGGGAGCATGAGCGCGCGGCGCACCGCCCCCGCTATGTTCGTTTCATCATGATATTCCATCATCTCCATTATAATTGTCCGCGTCAAGATACGCAAGCACGCCTTGCGCAATGCCCGCCGCCAGTTTTTCTTGATACGCCGCGTCCAGCAGCAGCTTTTCGTCCTCAGCGTTGGTTAAAAAACCGCACTCGATCAGCACGGCGGGGCAGGCGCATTCGCGCACCACGAAATAATCCCCCGGATTCGCGGCGCGAAGCGGCCACTCCACCGCGTTGCACACGCCGTCGATCACCATCTGCGCCAGCCGCTCGCCCTCCCCGGACCCCTTCATATAAAAGGCCATGGGGCCGCGCGTGGCGCGATCCGTCACAGCGTTCATGTGCACGCTTACGCACAGCGCCGCCCCCTCGGTATTGAGCAGCCGCTTTCGCGCCGCCATATCCTCCTTTTTCGTATGCCCCAGCGCCTCGCCGTCCGTGCGCGTCATCACGACCTCCAGCCCCGCCGCCGTAAGCTGTCTTTGCAGCTTTTCGGCCACGGCAAGATTGAGCGGCGCTTCCACCGTCCCCGCCCGGCTCACGGAGCCCCCGTCAAAGCCGCCGTGCCCCGCGTCCACCACCACGATATGTTTCCGGGCAACCGCCGTTTCAAACACAGGCAATTCGGGGCGCTGCATGTGCGCGTACAGCAGACTCACCCCTAAAATCGCCGCCGTAGACAGCAGCGTAATCCCCGCTTGCAGCACCCGCCGCCTCAGCAAACCCTTTACCATGACCGCCTCCCTGTACCACTCGTTCCAAGTCATGCTTATGCCGCAACGCGTATTATAATGTCAACTTTTATCCTCTCGTACGCTCGTCCGACAGCAGTTTTGGGTGCGTAAAGGGTGGGTTATCCACGTTATCCACCGGCTTATCCACATTTCTGATGCCTTTTTTGGCCTTGTCCCGGATTTTTTCCACAGGACTTATCCACCTCTCAACATAATACGCGCGCGTGCACCCCCTTAGGATGCACGCGCGAAAACCCGCTAAACTCCGTTTTGTATTCGGCCAATCAGCCGACATTTATCCCGCTTCACCGTGTCCGCCATACGCGCACAGCGCAAGATTGGGAACAGCATTGAGGGAAAGGGGTGAGGGCGCGCCCGCCATCAGCGCATAATGCCCCGCACAGGCGATCATGGCGGCGTTGTCCGTGCAAAAGCGGAAATCGGGGCAGCAAAAGCGCATGCCCGCGGCCTCGGCAGCCTGTGCAAGCGAAGTGCGCAGCGCCATATTCGCGGATACCCCGCCCGCAAGCGCGAGCGTCGAAGCACCCGCCTCCAGGCTCGCGCGCAAGGATTTGTTGGTCAGCGTTTTGATGACGGCATGCTGGAAACTTGCCGCCATATCGGCGGGACGGATGGGCTCGCCCTTTTGTTCGGCGTTGTGCATGAGGTTGATCACCGCCGTTTTCAGCCCCGAAAAGCTGAAATCCGGCGAAGGACTGTCGTTAAAGGGCGCGTGGAGCGCATAGGCCGCCGCGTCCCCCGTCAAGGCGAGCTTTTCCAAATTCGGCCCGCCGGGATAGGGCAGCCCCAGCACGCGGGCGACCTTATCAAACGCCTCCCCCGCCGCGTCGTCCCGCGTACGACCCAGCAGCACGAAATCGTCATAGTCCCGCACCTGCACGATATGGCTGTGCCCGCCCGACGCCACAAGGCATACAAACGGCGGCTCGAGATCGGGGTAGGTCAGATAATTCGCCGCGATGTGCCCCGCAATATGGTTGACGCCGATGAGCGGCAGTCCCTTTGCGTACGCCAGACCCTTTGCGTAGCTTACGCCCACGAGCAGCGCGCCCACAAGACCCGGCCCGTACGTCACGGCGACGGCGTTTATATCGTCAAGCGTCGCGCCCGCGTCATCAAGCGCCTTTTGCACCACGCCGCCCACGCGCTCGACATGGCTGCGCGAAGCAAGCTCCGGCACCACGCCGCCGTATTTCTGGTGCAGCGGTATCTGCGTATGCACGGCCATAGAAAGTATCTCCCGGCTGCCGCGCAGCACGCTCGCCGCCGTCTCGTCGCAGGAGCTTTCAATGGCAAGCAGCAGCGCGTCCGGCTTTTCCCTGTAGGCTTTTGCGCCCGATAAGGCGAGCTGTTCATAGCTCATGCGCGTCCCTCCTTCCGATCCCTTCTTTTTATAAGGATGGCGCCAAGGGCGGGCAGCGCCCCGAACGCCGTCAGGAACACGACCCCCACGCGCACGACGATACCGTAAAACAGCTCGATGGGGCATATGCGGATCATGCGGCACACGGCGGGATCCATCAGCCAAAGGTCGTTATCGAAGAACAGATAATGAAACTGCATCCAAAAGCTGTTGAAATCCGCCAGCACCCATATCCCCGCAGCCGCGACGGCAACGCCCAGCACGATCCACGCCCTTCCCAGCGCGCGAAGAACAAGCGCGCGGCAGGGCTTTATAACCAATAGCGCCAGCAGCAGCGCCAAGGCGCCCAAAGCGCACCACGCGACCGTACGCCACGCCTGATACAGCGTTCGCACGTCCACCATATGGTCGATCTCCTGCTGATTGAACATGTCCACCCGCTCCCCGTTTTCCGTAACGGTGAGCTGGATAGCATCCACCCTGCCCTCCATATAGTCGATCATGCGCATGAGCGACCTCGTGCAGTCCTCGTCGGATATGCCGATCAAAGACTGCATGTCAAGCTTTTCATAGCCCCTTTGAAAATACGCTTCGTCGTTGATGAGCACGCGCAGCGTCATAAACAGGCAGCCGACCAGCGCCAGCAGCCACAACAGCACAAGCAGCGCGCCAAAGACCTTATCCTTCATGTTCCTTCTTCCACCCGTTGTCTCGATTTTATGCTCCTATCATACTCCATTTTCCTCTCATACGCCATCCCCGCCCCTCATATTGTCTACTATGAAAGAAAGACGTATCGTATTCACAGGCGCCCTTCGGGGCACGGCACGGCTGCAGGCCGACGGAACGGCCGCCCGCATACAGGTGCATGTCACGCAAGGCGCGCTGCCGGAAAGGTGCACGGCATGGCTCTGCACGGATGCGCTGCTGCCGCTGCCGCTTACAAACGGCGCGGGCAGCGCTGCTGAGGGGATCGAAGACCCCTGCGGGCTGCTGCTGGAGCATAACGGAAGCATCGTGGGGGTTGGCGGCTTTGCCGGGCGCGAAAGCGCCCAGCGCGAAGCCGCGCTTCGCGTGCGGCTGCGCACGCAGCCGCAGCAAAGCCGCCCTGCCCCGCAACCCGCCCAAGCCCCTGCCCCCATCCCCACGCCGCCAAAACCCGCCGCCGCGCCCGCACCAGAAGCCGAAAACCCGGCAGCGCATCCCAGCACGGCGCTGCAAAACATATTGCGTATGGCGGAGCTGCTCTTTCCGCCCCAGCAGGCGGAGCAGCCGCCGCAGGAAAAAGCCGCGGCGCCCCTTCCCTATGTGCCCTTTCCCGCAAGCTATCCAAACGCTGCGTTTCGCAAGATCAACTATCCCGGCAGCGAACGGTTTTATCTCGAGGGTCACATAAAAAAAGGCGCGGCGCTCTATGAGCTCCACGCCATACAGGGAGAATTCTCGCCCGTGCCGCCCGTCCCCGGCTTCACGCGCTTCTTGCGCGCCGAGGACGGCACGGGCTATTGGGTGCGTCAGCGGCTTAGCCGGGGATGACCACGCCCAGCTTATCAAGCCCGCCCAAGCGCACGTTGTACTGATAGCTTGCAAAGCCGGCGGCTTTGGTTTCCATCGTCACGCGGCTGCTGCTAAGCGCGTACTGATAGCCCTGCTTTTCCATCTGCTCCAAGGACATGCCGTTTTCGTCCTCCATGAGCACCTCGATATACACAGGCTCCGTCAGCGTCATGTTGTTGGAGACGCTAAACACCTGCCCGCTCTGTAGAATCGTGCGTATCTGAGCCGGGTCCTCCGTCTCAAACAGGATGTTCTCATACTGATCCGCGCTGCGGATGTAAAGGTACTTTGCGTTTTCGATGGCTTCCTCCGATACGGGTTCCGCCTTTACGCCCCAGCCCTCCAGCACCGCAATGGTATTGGTATAGCTGCCGTAAATGTTGAAATCCATATAGCGGTAGCCGCCGTAGCGCTCGGTTTCCGCCTTATCCTCCGTCGCGTAGAATTCGCAATCGATGCGACCCAAGGGCAGCTGATCGATGGGTCTGCCGTTTGCGCGCAGATCCTCGCGCAGCGCCGAAAGCAGCTCTTGCTTCTCCGCCGCGTTCTTCGCGGTGCGGGCGTCGTCGCTCGCCCCCGTTATGACATTGACATAGCCGGCCTTGCTAATATCTACATGCAGCAGATCGTTCTGTGCCGTGTAGGCGTCGGCGCACAGCAGCGTTTGCAGGCTCTCGGCTGTGGCGGCGTCCGGGATCGCCTCATAACAGCGCTGTACCTGTTTGCCGTTTTGCAGCGTATAGCGGATGGTATAGGTCTTGGTCGCCGCGCCAAAGCCGGGCTTGTTGCGGCTTTCCACCGTATCCACGCCAGCATGCGCTATGCCCAGCGTCGCGCCCACCACCTCGGGATCGTCAAAGGTCACAGTCTCCAAGGAATTGGAGCTGACAAAGTTGCCCGTCTCATCGAATATGCGCCGGAAATACGGCTCCTCTCCTTCGATCTGCATGCCCACGCAGCGTATCTCGCTCTGGGCGGGTACATATTGATCGAATTTGGTCACGTCCAGCATGAAGCAGGCCGTAACGGCGCACAGCACTGCCGCGGTAGCGGCGAATGGCACGAGGGAGGTGAACATGCCGCCAAAGGAGCGGTTGAACTGCCCCTGGCAAAGCATATGCCCTAAGAAGGTGCCCAGGATCAGCCCGAAGATGCAAAACGGTATGCTTTCCAGCACGCTATAGAACACCGCGCCCAGCAGCGTGCCCGTAAGCAGGCACAGCACAGCCCTAAAGGCGGGCTGAAGTTTCGGGAAGGCCAGCATGCCGCCGGTAAATTCCACAGGACGCTTGCGATACGCCACCACGGAAAGGATCAGCACGACGGCCAGCACCACGATGACGCAAAGGGCGCTCAAGAGATTGAACCTGCCTTCCGCCATCTTCCATATCATATAGACGGGCAGCGACCCGCGGAACATCCCATCCACCGCTATGGGGCGAAAAGTCTGCAAAAATGCGTCCGCCATCCATTCAAGGCAGCACATCAGCAGCGTGCCGCCAAAGGAAAGGATAAAGCCCATCTGCAAATGCGCGAACGGGTTGCCCGTCAGCGCTGCGCAAAGGATGCTAAGCGCGTACAGGGACGCAAACGCAAGCACCATCAAAAGAAGCCGCAGCACAAGAGAGCCGAACACCGCAGCGCTTGCGCCATAGGAAAGCATGATCACAAAGGCGAAAAGCAAATTGACCACATATGCCGCAGCGTACAGCACGCAGCCCGTAAGGAATCGGGTGGATATCTGCGTTTCGCGGCTCACGGGCTGGCCATGGAAAAAGTCCGCCTGCCGCTTGTTGTGCAAATACCCGAAGAACACAAGTCCCGCAGCCGCGCCGAACGCCAGCGCAAGCACCAGATCCGTAACGATATACTGGCTGCCCGTGAAATATTCCACAAGCAGGTTATCCAGCACCTTGGCGGTCGGGTTCGCCGCCTGCGCCACAGCCGCGTTGGCCGCAAGCACCGCGGAATGCACCGACACGGAGAAAAAGGACGTCAAAAACACCAGAAAGCCGAACCACCAATACCGCTTCAGCGTGTTTTTGAAAAGCTTGCCGTTAAACCAGCAGGTCTTTGATTTCATAACCGATACCCTCCATCTTAGACACGAACAGTTCCTCCAGCGTAAGCGGTATACGCTCCGCAAACTGCGGCTTGCGCGCTTCGATCGCCGCCATGATCTCCTTCTCGTCGCCCGCCGCCACCATCGTACAAAGCCGTCCGCGATTTTCAAAGCTGAGTATGTCAAGCGCCTCGAACCATTCGCGCTGCGCTTCCTCCGCAAACGCGCACTGCACCTTATGCATGCCCGTTTCCATGCTCTCCACATCCATGTCGAGCACCATGCCGCCCTTATGCAAAAGGCCGACGCGATCGCAGATATCCTCCAGCTCCCTAAGGGAGTGCGACGCGATGATGGGCGTGACGTTATGGTCGCTCACACCTATGGACAAAAGCTTCTTTACCGCCTGCCGCATCACGGGATCAAGCCCGTCAAACGTCTCGTCGAGCAATAGGTAGCGCGCCTGCGACGCAAAGGCGAAAATCAGCATCGCCTGCCGGGTCATGCCCTTGGAGAAGGTAGCGATGCGCCGCTTGGTATCCAGATCGAACGCGTGCGCAAGACCCTCGAACACCGTATCCGAAAAATCGGGATAAATGCATTTATAATAGGCGCGCATCTCCTCCATATTGGCGGAACGGAAGTAATATACGTCGTCCGAAATGTAGAACATATTGCGTTTGACGTCCATGTTCTCGTAAACGGGCGCGCCATCGATCGTCACCGTGCCCGCATCCGGCCGATAAATGCCGGCGATCATGCGAAGCAGCGTGGATTTGCCCGCGCCGTTGGTGCCCACAAGGCCGAATATGCTGCCGGTGGGTATTTCCAGCGAAAGGGAGGCGACGGCCGCAATATCGCCAAAGCTTTTCTTAAGCCCCTGTATCTCTATCATTGTGCTTCCTCCTCCTCATAGGCTTTTCTCGCCCGATCGAGCGTTTGATCAACGGGCACGCCCGCCTGCTTGAGCGCGCGCGCGGCGTGCGCCAACTCCTCCAAGAGCGCCTTGCGCTGCTGGAGGCGCAGGCCTTCCACGTCGGCGCTGATAAAGTTGCCCTTGCCCGGCGCCGTGTCGATCACGCCCTGCTGATAGAGCGTATTGTAGGCGCGCTGTACCGTGTTGGGGTTGATCCCCAAATCTCCCGAGAGCTGCCGCACGGAGGGGATCTTCTCCCCGGGCGCATAAACGCCGCCGAGCGCAAGTGTCCGTATCCTGTCCACAAGCTGCTCATAGATGGGCGTCCTGCTTCTATAATCGATGGTTATCATCCGCTGGCTTCCTTTCTGTGTTTTCTGTATCAATTCGCTTAATACAGTTAATTTGTATCCGTACTATAACAGATAATACAGTGTATGTCAACACCCCTTGCAAATATGTGTGCCGCTGCGCAGACAGCGTGCTATTATATGCAGGCAGCATGTTATTATATAAGAAGAAACGCCCTGTGACACAACATATGGTGATGCGTTTTCCTGCCTGTCCACAAGGCAAAAAAAGTTGCCGGAAATTGCGGCGTACGGCGTATTTTTTCGTTGACACACCCCCCCTCTTGTGGTAGATTATTGGAGTGTCCCCCGGCAGGGGGTTTTATTTAGGTGTGTAAAAGGGAATCATCCCTTTGGATACCATGAGGAGGGAACTATCATGCGCGTGAAGATCACACTGGCCTGCACAGAATGTAAGCAGCGGAACTACAATACCTTCAAGAACAAGAAGAACGATCCCGATCGAGTCGAGTTCAGCAAGTATTGCCCGTTCTGCCGCAAACACACCCTGCACAGAGAATCCAAGTAAAGGGGAATCGTTATGGCAACAGAAGCAAAGGCTAACAAGCCGAAGAAGGAAAAGAAGAAGGGTCGCTTTGCGCACTATGTACGCGAGGTCGTGTCCGAAGTGAAAAAGCTGGCCTGGCCCACCAAGAAGGAGCTGGCAAGCTACACGCTGGCTGTTTTGGCGTTCATCCTGCTGATGGCCGTCATCATCTACGCCTGCGATTTCGTATTCGGCCAGGGCATGACCCTGCTCGCCGGTCTGTAAGGAGAAATTATGTCCGAAGAAGCCAGATGGTATGTCGTACATACCTATTCGGGATATGAAAACAAGGTCAAGGAGGATCTTGAAAAGGCCGTGGAAAACCGTGGCCTTGAGGATCTGATCCAAGAGGTCAAATATCCCACGGAAGAGGTTGTGGAGCTTAAGGATAACAAGCGCAAGGTCACGCAGCGCAAGGTGTATCCCGGCTATGTCATGGTCAAAATGATCATGAACGACAACACCTGGTATGTCGTGCGCAACACGCGCGGCGTGACGGGGTTTGTCGGCCCCGGCAGCAAGCCGATCCCGCTGACGGATGAAGAAGTGACCGCCATGGGCGTAGAACGCATCCCCATCGAGCTGGATATCGAGGTGGGCGAAAGCGTCCGCGTCATTGCAGGCCCGCTGGAAAACTTCATCGGCACGGTGGAGAAGCTCGACCCCGAACGGCAGAAGGTCAAGCTGACCGTATCCATGTTCGGGCGCAACACACCCGTAGAACTGGACTATATCGAAGTCCAAAAGCTGTAAGGCTTCGCCTTTCGCGCCAACGGCTCCGCCGTCGGTGCGAGAGCACTGGATTTTCCGCCCTCGAACCTTCGGTTTGTCGGGCTTGCAATCCAGCAAGGTGTCAAAACGCGACGTACACGCCGCCACGTTTTGACGTATTATATTCGCTTGTACCCTCGCAAGAGGTTACAGTGGGAGGTCTCACGACCGCTCGCACCACTATATTGAAAGGAACACATTACAATGGCAAAAAAGATCACAGGCTATGTAAAGCTGCAGATCCCCGCCGGCAAAGCGACGCCGGCGCCCCCGGTAGGCCCGGCACTGGGCTCTCAGGGCATCAACATCATGGGCTTCTGCAAGGAGTTCAATGAAAAGACCGCCAAACAGGCCGGCCTTATCATCCCCGTCGTCATCACGGTGTACGCGGATCGCTCCTTCACCTTCATCACCAAGACCCCGCCCGCTCCCGTCCTCATCAAGAAGGCGATCGGCTTGGAGAAGGCCTCCGGCCGCCCCAATACCGATAAGGTCGGCACCATCACCAAGGCGCAGATCAGGGAGATCGCGGAGCTCAAAATGCCCGATCTGAACGCAAGCTGCGTCGAAACGGCAATGGACATGATCGCCGGTACCGCCCGCAGCATGGGCATCACCGTGGCGGACTAAGGGAGGAACAGCATTATGAAGCATGGTAAGAAGTATCAGGACAGCGTAAAAGCTATCGAAGCCCAGAAGCTGTATGACCCCCGCGAAGGTTTGGACACGGTTTTGGCGACTGCCAAGGCCAAGTTCGACGAGACCATTGAGCTTTCCGTCCGCTTGGGCGTCGATCCCCGTCACGCTGACCAGCAGGTTCGCGGCGCGGTGGTTCTGCCCCACGGCACAGGCAAAAAAGTTCGCGTTCTGGTGTTCGCCAAGGCCGACAAAGCCAAGGAAGCTCTGGACGCCGGCGCCGATTACGTTGGCGACGACGATCTGATCCAGAAGATCCAGAAGGAAAACTGGTTCGATTTCGACGTTTGCGTCGCCACCCCCGACATGATGGGTACGGTCGGTAAGATCGCCCGCGTCTTGGGTCCCAAGGGCTTGATGCCTAACCCCAAGAGCGGTACGGTCACGATGGATCTTGCAAAGGCCATCGCGGACATCAAGGCCGGTAAGGTCGAATACCGCGTTGACAAGACCTCCATCATCCACTGCCCCATCGGCAAGGCCTCCTTCGGCCCCGAAAAGCTGCAGGAGAACCTCTCCTCCCTGATGGAAGCCATCATCAAGGCCAAGCCCGCCGCCGCCAAGGGCACCTACCTCAAGAGCGTCGTCGTAAGCTCCACCATGGGCCCCGGCGTCAAGTTCAACACGATGCGGTTCCAGTAAGCGCAAGCGCTTTCACCCCGACGGCTATGCCGCCGGGGTGATTTTTTCACGTTTTGCCTGCGCCGTTGGCGCGGTCGTCAAAACGCGAAAGGAAACGGCCACTTGGACCGATCCGTTTGGGCGGCAAAGCCGCCCAAGCCGGAATTAAGCAAAGTGGGTAATCGCCGTAGGGTCGCCGCGAACGATTATAACCGTTGGAATAGCAAAGCCGCCCAAGCCGGAATTAAGCAAAATGAGTAATCGCCGCAGAGTCGCCGCGAGCGAATAAAGCCTAGAGCATGCAGCAACGCCGAAAAAAGGCTTGCAGCGTCGGACAAAATGCTTGACAGCGCCTTACGATTCTGCTATAGTAACCAAGGTTGTGAAACCAAGAGCCAAAGACAGCCGGTAGCAGCAATGCGTAAATCCTGCCGAGGTGAAAGAAACGACAGTCTATGTCATTCCGATCTCTGTCTTTGCGGACGGGGATTTTTCTTTTGGCTCACCACTATTCTATAAGGAGGTGAAAACATGGCAAACAGCAAGATCATTGATGCGAAGATCGCAAAGGTCGAGGAGATCCGCGAAAAATTCAACAAGGCAAAGAGCGTTGTGGTATTCGATTACCGTGGCCTGACCGTGGAGGAGGATACCAATCTGCGCGGCGAAATGCGCAAGGCTGGCGTTGAGTATGTCGTTTTGAAGAACGGTATGGTAGAACGCGCGGCGAAGCTCAACAACATCGACGAAGCGTTCCAGGCATTCCTTACCGGCCCCTCCGCGTTCGCGTTCGGGTATGAGGATGCCGTCGCAGGCGCAAAGATCCTCAAGAACACGATCAAGAACACCAAGAAGTGCGAGTTCAAGGGCGGCATCATCGACGGCGCGGTCAGCACCGCGGCTCAGATGGAGACCCTGGCCGACCTGCCCTCCCGCGAAGTGCTTATTTCCCGTTTGTTGGGCAGCATGATGACCCCGATTTCCGGCCTCGCCATCGTACTGGATCAGGTCGCAAAGTCCAAGGGCGAAGCCCCCGCAGCAGCGGAAGCGCCCGCAGCCGAGTAAGAACGGCATACCTAAAAACACAAAAATTACAGGAGGAAAAATATAATGGCAATCGATACTGCAAAGTTTATTGAAGACATCAAGTCCATGACCGTTCTCGAGCTCAACGAGCTGGTGAAGGCTGTGGAAGAAGAATTCGGCGTTTCCGCCGCCGCTACCGCCGTGGCCGTGGCCGGCCCCGCCGCCGCCGAAGCCGTCGAGGAGAAGACCGAGTTTGACGCTATCCTCAAGGAAGTCGGCCCCGAGAAGATCAAGGTCATCAAGGTTGTCCGTGAGCTGACCGGTCTTGGCCTCAAGGAAGCCAAGGAGCTGGTTGACAACGCGCCCAAGCCCGTCAAGGAAGGCGCTTCCAAGGAAGAATGCGAGAAGATCGTTGCCGCTTTCAAAGAAGTTGGCGCTACCATCGAAGTCAAATAACGCAGTCGCGTTTCAGGCGCAGTCATGCGACTGCGCCTGATTTTTTCATGATTTACCGCTCGCTTAACGCTATCGCGTTTCGCGCCGATGGCGTCCCGTCGGCATGTGCTTTCACAAGAAAAGCATCCTTGAACCTTCGGTTTGCCGGTCGCTTTTCTTGTGCGATGTGTCAAAGCGGCGGCGTGCATGCCGCCACAGTTTGACCTCTCACAGCCTATTCGTCGCTGTCCTGATGAAGGGAAAAGCCCCAAGACGTCCCTTTTATCGTTGACAAAACCCCGCCCTTGCATTACAATAGGACTGCTGTAGATTGGCTTTACGCTTGCAGCATGCCCTGTGTTACGCGGGTGTAGCTCAGTGGCAGAGCGTCGGCTTCCCAAGCCGATCATGTGGGTTCGATTCCCATCACCCGCTCCATAAAAACATTACTTTGGAGGAAAGGCAAAAATGGCAAAGGCAAAATTTGAACGCAACAAGCCCCATGTAAACATCGGAACGATCGGACACGTCGATCACGGCAAAACGACGCTGACGGCGGCCATCACGATGGCGCTGAGCCAGGATGGTCATGCGGCTGCCATGCGTTATGACGAGATCGATAAGGCGCCGGAAGAAAAGGCGCGTGGCATAACGATCAACACCGCGCATGTAGAGTATGAAACCGACAAGCGCCACTATGCGCATGTGGACTGCCCGGGTCACGCGGACTATGTTAAGAACATGATCACCGGTGCTGCCCAGATGGACGGCGCAATCCTGGTCGTGAGCGCGGCGGACGGCCCCATGCCCCAGACCCGTGAGCACATCCTGCTCGCCCGTCAGGTCGGCGTGCCCTACATCATCGTGTTCATGAACAAGACGGATCAGGTCGACGATCCCGAGCTTCTCGAGCTTGTGGAAATGGAGATCCGCGATCTGTTGAGCTCCTACGATTTCCCCGGCGACGATATCCCCATCATCAAGGGCTCCGCGCTCTTGGCGCTTGAGGATCTGCAGGCTGGCAAGATCGCCAAGGAAGACCCGAACTGCGCTTGCATCTTTGAGCTGATGGAAGCTGTTGACAGCTACATCCCCGAACCGCAGCGCGCTTCCGACAAGGCATTCCTTATGCCTGTTGAGGACGTATTCTCCATCACCGGCCGCGGCACCGTGGCGACTGGCCGTGTAGAGCGCGGTACGGTCAAGGTACAGGATACCGTCGAGATCGTTGGTCTTACCGACGAGACCCGCTCCACCGTCGTTACCGGCGTCGAGATGTTCCGCAAGCTCTTGGATCAGGCCATCGCGGGCGACAACATCGGCGTATTGCTTCGCGGCGTGCAGCGCAATGAGATCGAGCGCGGCCAGGTTCTGGCAAAGCCTGGTTCCATCAAGCCCCACACCCACTTCAAGAGCGAAGTTTACGTTCTGACCAAGGAAGAGGGCGGCCGTCATACCCCGTTCTTCACGGGCTATCGTCCGCAGTTCTACTTCCGCACGACGGACGTTACCGGCACCATCAAGCTGCCCGACGGCGTTGAGATGGTCATGCCTGGCGACAACATCGCCATGGAGATCACCCTCATCACCCCCATCGCCATGGACGA
>JAUNJX010000042.1 GCA_030533005.1 Clostridia bacterium
GGGGCAGCCTGTTCGGGGACAGCCTGTTCAGGCGCGTCCGACGCGGGGGCTTGGACGGAGGGGGCGGGAGTAGCAACGGGCGCTTGCGTGGTGTTTGCGCACGCGCAAAGCAAAAGGGACAAAAGAAGCAGGCAAACAAGATATTTTTTCATAGCATTCCTCTTTTTCTATATTTCTTTTTTATATTTAGCCGCCGCGGCAATACGCCGCGATGGTTGCAAACAGCTTGGCGGGCACGATGGGCTTGGAGAGGTGCGCGTTCATGCCCGCGGCGAGGCAGGCCTGCGCGTCGTCGTCAAAGGCGTTGGCCGTCATGGCGATGATGGGGATGTTAGCGCCGTCCTCGCGGGGCAGCGCCCGAATTTGACGGGTGGCTTCTAGGCCGTTGAGCACGGGCATGCGCACATCCATCAGGATCGCGTCGTAATAGCCGGGCGCGGACGCGCGGAATTTCTCTACGCCGATCTGCCCGTTTTCGGCGCTTTCCACGCTTACACCCGCCTTTTCCAGCAAGCGCCGTGCAATCTCCACATTCATGGGGTGATCCTCGCAAAGCAGCATCCTTAGCCCCCGCACATCCACTTCTTCCCTGCCCTTGATCTGGGGCGCGTCGCTTTGGCCATCGCAAAGCGCAAAGGAAAGGAACACGGTAAAGGTCGTGCCCTTCATGGGTACGCTTTCCACCTGTATCGTGCCGCCGGCCTTTTCCACGATGTTCTTGACGATGGTAAGCCCCAGGCCGGTACCCTGCTTGTCGTCCGTCTCCTGCTCGAAGGGATCGTACATGCGTGCAAGGAAGGCGGGCTTCATGCCGATACCCGTATCCTGCACCGTAAAACGGTTATATACGCGCCCGTTTTCCACCTTGAGCTCCTTGACGGTGAGGGTGACGCTGCCGCCGGGCGGCGTAAACTTGATGGCGTTGTTGAGCAGGTTGATAAACACCTGCTGCATGCGCATGCGATCGCTCTTTGCGCGTGTGACGGTGACGTTTTCCTCAACGATGTGGAATTGCACGCCTTTTTGCGTTGCCAGCGGACGAATTACGTTTTCTATGCCGCTGAGCAGCGCGCGCCCATCCTCGGGGCGCTCCTGCAAGACGAATTTGCCGCTTTCAATCTTGGAGATGTCCAGCACATCGTTGATGAGGCTCAAGAGGTAGTGGCCGGTGGCGTTGATCTTTTGGAGATATTCCGTCTTTTGCGCCTCGGTGGCGTTTTCCACAAGCTCGGGCTGGGAAAAGCCCAGTATGGCGTTCATGGGCGTGCGGATGTCATGGGAAACGTTTGCCAAAAAGTCGCCCTTGGTGCGGGAGGCGATCTGCGCCTTTTCCACCGCGTTGGAAAGCTCCATGTTCTCTATTTTGATCTGGCGGAGGTTGCGTTCGCTGGTGATATCCGTTAACACCGCAAGCTGCACAGGCGCGTCCACCTCGGGGAAACGCGCCGTGGAGGCGGCGCAGGACACCCATATCACGCTGCCGTCGCGCTTGCGCGAACGGTATTCGCAGCTTAAATCGCCCCGCCCCTGCAGCGCGCCCGTGGCGGACTGCATGAGCTGTGCCCGGTCTTCCGGGAGGATAAGCTCTATGGGGTTGTGGATCTCCGCCTCAAACTGCGCCTTGGTATAGCCGAACATCGTATAGTATTGGTCGTTCACGAACAGGTAATGGAAGTCGCCGTTTTCTTCCAGAACGGCTGCGCTGATGCCGCAGCTTACGTTGGACATGACGGTTTGCAGATGCTCCGTGGTGGAGCGAAGCTGATCGGTGGTAAGCTGAAGCTGCCGCTGCGCCTTGATGCTTTCATCCTCGTCGTTCAGGGTGATGAGCACCTTGGAGGAGCGGGCGTCCTCGTTGTCAAGACGAATAAAATGCACGTTGAACCAGTGCGTGTCCCCTGCGGGCGTTTTGCATTGGGCGGTCATTTCCGCCTTTTGCTTTTCGCCTGCCGCGATGGCGTTAAGAAACGCGGAGGCGGTCTTTAGCGCCGCGTCGGATACGCCGCAATCCTGCCGCAAGATGACGTCAAGCGGGCGGCCGTCGAAGCTTCCTGCAAGATACTTTGCGGCGAGCGCGTCCGTGGTATAGGCGTGCGTCTGCGGGTCGTAGAGGAATACGACGGTGCCGGTGGCGTTCAAAATCTCGCGGTTGCGCTGTTCCTGCACGCTTTGCAGCTGCCCGTAGCCCTTTTGGATATACGCGTCGATGCTCTTTGCCATGGCGGTGCGCATTCGGATGAGCATGCGCAATCGCGCAGGCTCCACGGGCTTGGAGAGGATGCTGACGGCGCCGTTTTCCTCAACGTCCGGGAACCCTTGCCGGTTTTGGGAGGTCAGCGCGATGAGCGACCTGTGCCACTGTACGTTCCGGCTTAGGTAGATGTGCAGCAGCTTTTCGCCAAACGCGTCGTCGATATCCAATAGCTCCGCCGTGATCTCACCGCCGTAGCGCGCCTGCAGCGTTTCGGCTTCGCGCAGATCGTGGGCGTGCAGAACCTGATAGTCCGTGCGCAGCGCGCGGATCATGCTGAGGTTTTCGGGCGTTGCGGAGCATGCGACAAAAAGCTTTTCAAGCTTGGGCTGCGGGGAAGGGGCGCTTTGGGATTTTCGCATATCCGCGCTGTAGAAGATGTAGCGCGCCGCGCTCTCGGGTGCTAGGAAGCCAAGCGCATAGCCCGCGTTTTCCTCCAGCTCCTCCACGCTTGCGCCATCACGGGTATAGACGGCGACGCCGATGTTGAGGGAAACGCTGACAAAGCCCTCGATGTTGCGGTCAAAGGAGCTGCAAAACGCTGCGGCGCGCTCCGCGATGGCGGCTTCAAAGGGGATGTTGGGCGTAAGAAGCGCAAAACGGTCGTTGCCGATACGACCGAAAAGATCCGCCGTGCGCAGCGTAAGGTTGATGGATTTGGCAAAATCGCGCAGCACCTCGTTGCCAAAGTCATAGCCAAAGACGCTGTTGATGGTTTGCAGTCCCTTTAGCTCCATCACCATCAGCGCGTGCACCTGCTCGGCGTGCGTGCGCAAAAGCGCCGCTGCGCGCGCGGAAAATATCTCCTGCCGCAAGGCGCCCGTAAAGGGGTCGCTTTCTGCTTGCGCAAGGGTGGAAAGCTCCTCGCGCTTGCTTTGGTCGATGTCGCGTATGGATATGTAGGCCTTGATATCGTCGCTGTCGGGATAGGGTATAAGCTGAATGGAAAGGTGCATCCAGCGGTAGCCGCCGTCCGGCTTGATCTCTCTGAAATCCATGCCGTCATGGGTGATGTTGTTGTAGTAGGCGCCAATGAGCCTCTCGCGCTTGAGCATGGCCTCATAGGCGGGGCGATCCTCCTCATACACCATGGTGGAGGCATAGGTGGCGGTGCGCGCGTCAAAGGAGGTGAGCGGGAGATTCTTGAACATGGAAATGAGCTCGCCTTCTTCGCCGTCGCTTAGATCCTTGGTTAGATTCCATTCAAAAAGGGCGGTTTTTTCCTTGGGCATGCTGGCAAGCTCAAGCTGCCATTTGGCGTAGGCAAGCTCCCGCTCCCGCTGCTGCGTGCAGTCGAAGCAGGAAACGACGGCGGCGCGGGGTTCTCCCTTGGCGGAAAAGAGCGTTGTGGCGTTGAAACGATACCAGCAGGAGCGCCCGTCGCACTCCATTACGGGCACATCCATGGAAAGTATCGGCTCACCCTCGTCGATACGCCGGAAAAAGGCGCGAAAATCCTCCTCGTACGCGTCGGCGATCGCGCCGCGGCGCAGGATGTCCTCCACTGCGTTTTCCATGTGCTTGTCGAGCGGAAGGCGCGTGAAATCCGCCGTTTCCACATCGATGTATCGTTTGGCGATATCATAGGTGAACACGTTGCGCCCGCTTTGCGTGGCGGCCACGCGGAAGCATTCGTCCCGCAGGCGCAGCTCCTCCGCTTCGTGGGCAAGCTCCGTATTGCGCTCCTGAATCAGCTGCAGCACGAGAAGAACGGCAAGCAGGCAGAAGGCCAGCACGATGGAGGTCTGGATGATGGAGTTGCTGCGCTCCGTCCGTTCCTCGCCCTTGAAGGCGGCGGTGGATACGGCACTCAAAACATACCAGTCATTTTCCGGTATGCCCATACCCGTAAAGGGGACAAAGGCCGCGATGCGGCTTCGCCCTTCAAAGCGATAGGAAATGGTGCCGCTCTCCTTGCGCACCATGGCGGCAATAAAGCTTGCATAGTCGCTTTGCTGATCGAAAACGCCGCCTGTGCGGAAGGAGGACAGCGAGCCTTCGCCGCTTTCGTGCTCGCTGTTATTGATGATGACGTCGCCGCTGACGTCCACGATCATGGAGTAGCCCTCTCCGCCATAGGCTTGCGAGGTGAGCACGTCGCTAAGATCCGCCGCGTTGAAAAGCCCGCAAAGTGCGCCGGCAAGCCGGCCGTCTGCATAATAGGGTACGGCAAAGGCGATGGCAGGCTCGCGTGTGCCCTTGCGCTCGATCGCCTCAAGGCCGCGCCGTCCTCCCATGGCGGAGCGGAAATAGGCTCTGTCCGCGATATCGATCTCCTCATCGCGCAGCAGCATCATGCCGTCGGGTCGGGTAAAGCATATGGCGGAAAAACCGGATTTTGCGGTGATGGCGTCCAGTCGCTCGATGAGAGAGGCTTCTTCAAAGCCGTAATCGCCAAAGCTCGTGGCGGCGGTCTCCAACAGGCGGAACTGTCCCTCGATGGCGGTCGCCATGGTGGCGACCTGCTCCTTGGCGCTGTCAAGCAGGATGGTGCGGGCGCGCTCCTGCGCGTTGGCGCTTGTGCGCGTATTGCCTACCATGGCGGATAGCAGTACGCCGCAAACAAGCAGGGTCACGATCAGCGTCGCAATGAGGTTGCGCCTTCTGTTCATACATGTTCCTTTCCGCCGTGATTTGATTGCGGGAATGAAAAAGCGTATAAAATGTAAATCGTATACGGCTACAATATCCTTAGCTTATTATAGGCAAAAGCGGGCGGACGCGCAACCTCAACGGGAAAAATACGGAAAATTCTTGCATCCTGAAAAAACACCCGCGGCGCGTTGGCGCAGCGGGCGGCATAAGCGGGAGGGGGTCAGTCCTTGTATACGCGCACGGCCATGCCGTCAAAGGGTTGAACCTGCCCTATGATGCGCGGCCAGGAGGATGCTTGGCAAAGGGCGGCAAGCAGCGCTTTTGCGTCCTCGCTTGCAACGCTGATGAGCAGCCCGCCCGCGGTCTGCGGGTCAAAAAGGACGTCCTGCAACGCGCGCGGAACGCTTTCCTCCACGGCGATGGAATGGCCAAAGTGGTCGCGGTTGCGGTACGCCCCGCCGGGCACAAGACCCATATCGGCAAAGCTAAGCGCCGCGTCCATGACGGGGACGCCGCTAGCGTGCAGGGCGATGGTCACGCCGCTGCCCGACGCCATCTCGCAGGCATGACCCAGCAGCGCAAAGCCCGTGATATCCGTGCACGCGTGCACCGTAACGCCCAGCATGGCCTGCTGCGCCGCGGCGTTCAAGGTGGTCATCACCCGCACCATGGCGTCGTAATCGGCTTTCTCCAGCATCTCCGCCTTGGCGGCGGTGGAAAGTATGCCGGAGCCCAAGGGCTTGGTCAAGATCAGCACGTCGCCGGGCCGCGCGGTGTCGTTGCGAAGCAGCTTGTCCGGATGCACAAAGCCCGTTACGCAAAGGCCGTACTTGGGTTCCTTGTCCTCTATGGTGTGGCCGCCGCATAACAGCGCGCCCGCTTCCAGCACCTTGTCGGCGCCTCCTTTTAAAATGGCGTTGGCGGCGGAGGGGGGCAGCTTGTCCGAGGGGAAGGCGAACAGGTTCAGCGCAAGCTTGGGCGTGCCGCCCATGGCGTAGATGTCGCTTAGCGCGTTCGTGGCCGCGATCGCCCCAAAGGTGTACGGGTCGTCCACCATGGGCGGGAAGAAGTCCACGGTCTGCAAAAGCACCTGCGTATCGGATACCTTGTAGGCGGCCGCGTCGTCGTCCGTGCCAAAGCCCACGAGCAGGTCGGGGTCCGTGGCGCGGGGAAGGCCAGTGAGCATGTCATGCAGGACGCCCGGCCCTGTTTTGGCAGCTCACCCGCCGCAGGTGGTCATTTGGGTCAGATAGATGCTGTTATCTTGCGTCATAGGTCGTCCTCATCGATAAATTCCGGCGTGTACGCGCCGTTTTCCACGGCGTATACGCCCTGCGTATCCTGCACCAGCAAGGGATGAAAGTCGCCCGCATAGGAAAAGGCAACGCATGTGCCGCAACTCGCGCTTAAACTGCGCGGCACCGGCATCATGCGTGCCTCAACGGATTCCTTGGTAAGCCTTCTTGCGAAAGCCTGCGCCGCAAAGTGGGTATGAAAGGTTGCTATGTATTCCATGCCCACATTATACCGTCTACGCCTTGGTGATGGCAAGAAGATATGTGTCGTTTGCTTCCGTGACCGCTACCTTGTAGCCGAGGTTTTCGGCAAAGCGCGTGACGTTGCCGCAGGCGGTGGTGTTGTCCACCTCCACCTCGATCCCCTCGGGGGAGGCGGCGAGCGCTTTTTTAGCGAGCAGCACGGGCTGGGGGCAGGAGAGACCGAGTGCGTCTATATGCTTCATTTTGCTTACTCCTTTGCCTTTTGCATATTACATGCCGCGATCACGGCGGTGACGACGAGGAAAAGGATCACGGCGATCTTGCCGTTGGCGGTGGGGCCGTCGCCGGAGGAGGCCAGCTTGAAGTTGTGGCAGAACGCTGCGCCCACCGTCATGCCGATGACGGCGATGCCGCTATCGGCGCTGCCGCTGCCCGCCAGAATGAGCTGACGCAGGGGGCAGCCGCCAAGCAGCACGCTTGCAAAGCCGACGAGCAGCATGCCCAGCGCGTTCCAAAGGCCGTCCGTATGCGCAACGGGCTGCTCCGCCATGGAGAGGTTGAATTTGCCCAGCGCCAGATTGCCAACGAGCACCGCAACGAGGATCGCCGCAAAGCCCAGCAGCAGATGATAATCCTTAAACATGGCCGCATCGCGGATGCCGCCGACCATGCACAGGCGGGAGCGCTGCGCCAGGGCGCCTACGACAAGACCTGCCGCAAGGGCGAGAAGCAAGGGCGCGTGCATGGAGCCGGGGCCTTTTTCGCTAAAGAACAGCAGCGCGGGGAAGCATACGAGCGCAACCAGCAGCGCGATGCTGATGGCGGGGGTGGCGTACCCCTCAAGCGCGGGCAGGGTATAGCTGCGCTTGAGGGTGAAGCCCTTGTTCAGAGCCGCCACACCCAGCAGGATGCCTGCGGCAAAGCCGACGATGCCAAAAACCGCGTTAAGATCGCCGCCGCCCAAGCGGATGACCATGCGCAAGGGGCAGCCCAGGAACATGAGCGCGCCCACCATCACGCCAAAGCCTAAAATGAAGCGCGTCATGGGGGAGCTGCCGCCGGTGGGCTTGAATTCCTTGCCGATGAGCGCCGCGATCATCGCGCCCAGCACGAGGCCGATGATCTCGGGACGGATGTACTGCACGACCTCAGCCCTGTGCAGACCCACGCCGCCCGCGATATCGCGCAAAAAGCATGCGATGCAAAAGCCCATGTTGGCGGGGTTGCCCGACGCGCTTAGGATGACCGCGAACGCGCCGACGACAAGACCCGTAACGATGACCTGCCAGTGTTTTTTCCAAAATGACATATTGATACCTCCGAAATGATTTCTACCATCATAGTAAGAGGGGCTTTGGTAAAAAGCAAATTGGAAATTGCAGCAGAAACATGACGGAAATATAGAAAAAAACGATAAAGATATGGGAGAAAAAGCGAAGAAATGGCTAAATGCAGGACGAAGGCAAAGGAAAATCTATTTTTCAAAAACAACATGCGCGTAAAAACGCGGCACGCTTATATACGAAAAGCGCGGCGAACCATGTTCCGCCGCGCCTGATAAGCTAAGCCAAATTAACTGAGAAGCTCAAGTATTTTGCCCTTGGGCTGCGCGCCAAGCGCCTTGTTATAGAGTGCGCCGTTTTTGAACACCATCAGCATGGGGATGCTCATGATGTCGAACTGTGCCGCAAGATTGGGCTGCTCGTCCACATTGACCTTGCCGACCTTGACGTCGCCGCGCTCTGTGGCGATCTGATCGACGATGGGGCTTACCATGCGGCAGGGGCCGCACCAAGGAGCCCAGAAATCCAGCAGCACCGGCTTGTCCGACTGCAAGACCTCCTGCTCGAAATTTTGCTCCGTGATGGTGATAACAGACATGTATTCCGTCTCCTTTTTTCTCTTAGTGTTTACCGATTTTGTCAAAAAATATTCTATCATAATTCGCGCGCCGTGAACAGGCGGATATGTTACAATAGCATGGTGGAAAAGCAAAGAAAAAACCAATTGCAAGCTATCGTAGAACCCCTTTTGGGCTGGTACGCGCAAAACGCGCGGGCATTGCCTTGGCGGCAGGATCGACAGCCCTACCATGTATGGGTCAGCGAGATCATGCTCCAGCAGACCCGCGTGGAGGCCGTGCGCGGCTATTACGAACGCTTTCTTGTATCACTGCCCGATATCCGCGCGCTGGCGGATTGTCCCGAGGCGCGGCTGATGAAGCTCTGGGAGGGGTTAGGCTACTACCGGCGCGCTCGCAACCTGCAAAGCGCCGCGCAAACCGTCGTGACGCAATACGGCGGCGCGTTCCCCGAAGATTACCAAAGCATCCGCGCGCTTGCGGGGATCGGGGACTATACGGCGGGGGCGATCGCCTCCATCTGCTTCGATCAGCCTACACCCGCCGTGGACGGCAACGTCCTTCGCATCATGGCGCGCTTGACAAACTGCCATGAGGTGGTGGACACGCCCGCGTGCAAGCGGGATTTTGAGGCACAGCTGCAAGCGATCTATCCTTCGCACGCGCCCGGCGCGTTTACGCAGGCGTTGATGGAGCTGGGCGCGTGCGTGTGCACCCCGCGAAGCCCGCAGTGCAGCGCGTGCCCCGTGCGGGACTGCTGCAGGGCGTTCGCCTTGGGCACGCAGGCGGCGCTGCCCGTGCGCAAGGCAAAAAAGGCGCGCCGGGTGGAAATGCGCACGGTGTTTTTGCTGGATGCCCACGGGAAGCTCGCGCTGCGAAAGCGTCCGGCGGAGGGGCTGCTTGCGGGCATGTGGGAGCTGCCCGCCGCAGCGGGCGACCTGTCCGCGCAGGCCGCGCTGGAACAGGCGCGCGCATGGGGTCTCGACCCCACCGCCATGGAAAGGACGCTGCACCACGTCCACGTTTTCACACATATCGAATGGCATATGACCTGCCATGTGATGCGCGTGGCGCGGGAGGCGGGGGAGCTTGTCTGGGTCACGCGGGAGGCGCTGGGCGAGGATTATGCCCTGCCGTCCGCCTTTCGTCCCTTTTTGGAGGATTATGCATCCCTGACCGCCAAGCAATAGTTCACGTTGTCGAACGCCGTCATGGCGTGCGCCGGGTCGGCCTGATTGTGCGCCGCGAAGTATTGCGCGCTGATCTCCTCCGGCGTCAGGTGCTCGTAGATGAGAAAACCATGCGCGGCCAAAAGCCGCTCCATTGCCTTGTAGCTGTAGCCCGCGAGCATGGCCTCCTTTGCGCCGGAAGCGAGAAGGGCTTGCTTTTTCGCACGTTCCCCCGCTTTTTCCGTGCCGTTGTTTTCATCGGGATAGTCGAATACAAGGGCGCTGCCCTTACAAAGCAGCCCGCTTAAGGCGGCGAGCAGCGCGCTGAAGCTTTCGCGGGAAAGGTAGTAGGTAAGACCCAAGAGGCTGCAAAGCGTCAGCTTGGTTTGGTCAAAGGCGGGATGGCCTGAAAGAGCTGCCTGCCAGCCCTCTGTTGTGAGGTCGGCCTGCAGGAAGTGGATGTTTTCGGGCACGGCAAGCCCCGCGTGCGCCAGCCGCGCCTGCTTGTCAGCGGCGGTCGCGGGATGGTCAAGCTCAAATATCGCAAGACCTTTTGCCCATTCCGGCTGCCGGTAGGCAAAGGTATCGTAGCCCGCGCCCAAAATGACGTATTGCCCTGTGCCCGTGCGCACAGCGGTGCGCAGGGCGTTATTGGCAAACGCCGCCCGGCCAAGCGGCGAGGGGGAGAGCTGTTCGTCTACGATACGGCGCAGCGCCGCGTCTTCGCCGCCGTCAAAGCCGGGGAAAAAGAACTGCGCGCCGCCCGCCATGCGCTTGCCGATCTGCGCGTACTCCTCCTTGGTAAGAAGCTGTGCCGCGAGCGTGTCGTCGTAGATTTTGACCTCGCGGGTGCGGGCGTGATACGCCCGGGAAAATGCGCTGACCAGCGCCGTCATGCTTTTTTGTTCCATGTTGATCACCTCCGCTATATTTCATACACCCGGCGCAAAAGCAGGACAAGCCTTGATTTTTGGGCGAATTTGTGGTATAGTAAGCATGCAAAAGAGGGAAAATTTACAATTGGAAGCGCGGCTCTGTCGATTGACGGGCGGCGTTTTTTCGTGGAACAAAAACCGCCCCCTTGCTGGAAGGGAGCGGTTGGTATGGTTGCGGGTAAAATGAATGTTACAGCGCCGCGATGATGGGCGCGAGCGCGTCCGTGCGGTATTCCTCGATCTGTCCCGCGTCGCAGAGCTTGGCAAGCTTGGGATCCAGCGGCATGCGCGCGATGGTCTTTACGCCGTAGCCCGCGGCGATGTTCTCCAGATTGCTTACGCCGTAGATGCTGTGGCGGCTGTGGCAGTCCGGGCACTCATAATAAGAAAGGTTTTCCACCACGCCCAAGACGGGGATCTTCATCATCTCGGCCATGTTGACGGCCTTGGCGACGATCATGGAAACCAGCTCCTGCGGGCTTGTCACGATCACGATGCCGTCCACGGGCAGGGATTGGAACACGGTCAGCGCCACGTCGCCGGTGCCCGGCGGCATGTCTACGAACATGTAGTCCACGTCCTTCCAGATGACGTCGCTCCAGAACTGCCGTATGACGTTGGCCACCACGGGGCCGCGCCACACCACGGGATCGGTGTCGTGCTCAAGCAGGAGATTGATGGACATCACGTCCACGCCGCCCTTGCTGCGTGCGGGCAGCATGCCCTCCTCACTTCCCATCACCCGGTTTTCCAGGCCGAAGATGCGGGGGATGGAGGGGCCGGTCACGTCCGCGTCGAGTATGGCGGTATGCTTGCCTTCTCGCGCAAGCGCGGAGGCGAGCAGGCCGGCGACCAGCGATTTGCCTACGCCGCCCTTGCCGCTGATCACGCCGATGACTTTTTTTACGCTGCTCAGTGCGTTGGCGGGGGCAAGCATGCTTTCGCTTTCCTGCTGCCGCTCGCTGCAATTGGAGGAGCAGGTGCTGCAATCATGTGTACATTCGCTCATGGGATTCAGGTCTCCTTTTTATTTACAATTCGTAATCAACTATTATTTCATCAGCAATGGATAGACGATGTATACGCCCATGCAGGCGGCCAGCGTAAAGAGCATGGCGATCTGGCCTACATGTACGCTTCGATCCACCCGGCTTTGCACAAAGCGCGGCACAAACAGCGCCAGCACCACCGCGCCCATGAAGGCGTAGGGGCCAAACTCCGCATAGTCCGAAAGGAAAAACAGCACCGCGCCCACCACGAGACCCAGCACGATCCCGCCCGCGATATTGACTTTTTTCCACGCCGCCTCGTCCATAGCCTGTATCCGTTCGTTCCAATCCATGCGTCTCGCCTCCATTTTTATACCGATACTATCATAACCTTGCGTTTTGCCCCTGTCAACCGCGCGCGGGAGCCGCTTCTTTTATATATACCGTATAGGGCTTGTCCCTGTGATAGCCCAGCTTTTCCGCTACCGCCACGGAACGAAGGTCTACCGCGTCCCAGTTGGGATACAGCCCGCGATGCAGGCATTCCAATATAAGACGCGCGCCGCAGGCTGCCGCAAGGCCGCGCCGCCGAAAATCGGGTCGTGTGCCGATCTCTATCTCGATCCCGCCGTTATAAATGCAGTAGCAGGATGCGCCCGCGACCAACGTTCCGCCCTGCAAAGCGCCCACGCCTATGCCCCTGCGGCAGAAGTCCGCCTTATCCTCAAACTGTGCGCAAAAATCCTTCGACCACGCTTCAGCCATCGCCGCGTCGTAAAGCGCTCCGTCGAACAGACGCAGCACACACCCCGCGGGCAGATTTTTTGTAAATGCCGTCAGCTTTTCCCTATCGAACGCATCCGGCTCCTTTTTGATCGCATACCGCGTGCTTTTCCGCACGTTCCCGCCCCAAACCGTCTCGATCAGCGACGCCCACGCCTCGTCGCGGGGGACGATGATGTTTGCCGCCGCTTTTTGAACGAGCGCGGCGTCGGGTCTGCCCGCAAAATAACAAAAATCCCCCAGCCAAATTTGTGCCGCACGCGGATTTTCCTCGTCGTCCGCCATGGATTGCCCCATATGCCCCTGTAAATAGGACAGCACGACCTTGTCATCCCAGCCTTCAAAAAAGGGCGCGATCTTTTTTGCGTCCGCCATATGCCTTGTCCTCCTGCCATGATCTGCTTCTTAGCCTATCACCGCGCCCGTTTTTTGGCAAGGCCGTCGCATTTGCGATATTTGCCGCATTACATTTCCGCGTGTGCGGGGAGTAGGTTTGCTATCCGTAAGCTTTTTGTATTCATCAAGAAATTTTTCTCTGTCTGCCCTTCGTTGCTCCTTTTTGGCCTTGGCGTATTCGCGGGAAATGAGATTGAGCCTGTCGCGGTTCGCCGCCTTTATCTTGGCAATGCGTTCGTCCGCTCTTTTTCTCGACTGTTCACGGACGCTCTTTATCCTTTGCTCATATTTATCCGTGATCGCTTTCAGCTCCACAGCGCGCGCCCCGGCAAAATGCTTTATCTCTTGCGTAGAGAAGAATTGATCCAGCATACGCATTGCATAATACGAAGCTGATTCATCCATACCGAAACCGTAGGGGTTAGAGTAGTGATTCTGATACCTCGTAAGTATTTCCCTGATGGCAAACGGCATATCACCCTCGCCCATATCAGCATCAAATACATCAGGGAAAGCTTCGCTCCAAGAAGCCCAAAGCTGATCGAGGTACATGCCTTTGTCCGTGACATTGAAAAGCCCGTGCTGCTTCCTGTAAGCATTGTAGGAGCCGTAAGCGTACTCTACGTTTTTTCTCTGTACTTCGGTAAGGCGTATTTTCGCATTGCGAACGAGGCTTCTGATTTCCTTATTTCTTGCGGAAAGCTCCCTATCAATCTCGGAGGATTTCATAAGAATGTCTTTCGCAACGCGCGTGAGATACTCAAATGCTTCATCCGATGCAACACCAATGTTCGTAAAGACCTCGCGCAGCGCGGCTGTGAGTTTGTCCTTATCGTAAGTGCTCATTGTCTCGCGCAGCGTCGCCGTGGCGATGCGGTCAACAACGCTGTCGCTGGCCTTATAACCGTTCGTGATTTCTGCGGCAGCACGAACAGAATCGGACTGATCGTCGTATTCCATGGTGTCACGCAGTTCCTCGGTGTTGATGTTTGGAAGGTCGTCCTTAAAGGAGAATTTTATCTTGTCGGTGTCTTGAGTTTCTCCACGATCTCCGCTTCCGTCTTGCTCGAATCTATAATGTCTATTATCTTCTTCGCTTCGGCTTCCCGCGTTGCGTGGTCTTTGGGAGGCGCGCACTTCGCTATATGTTGCGAAATCATCAAGTCTGTATCGCTTGACAAGTTCTTCGCCGAAATAGTTTGTAATAATATCGCCCGCTCGTGCGCCATCGACTTCTTCTCTTTCATATATCTCTCTCCTCAATCTATCAATATCCGTTTCATTGTCAAGTTCTATCCTGTAAACCCGGTCAATACTCCAGTTGCCAAACTTTCCGTCTGTAACGATCACCACATTATCAACGCCTCGTTGTTTGCCTGATGCTTCGCTTGCGGAAATCAGATACTTGCCGTCAGATGTACGAGGAAAGGACGCTCCGTTTTTGCGTTCCGCAACCTTGCCGCGAAATACTATATTTTCGCCAGCGCTAATCACGCCGCTTACCCGTGCCCACCCATAGGTATTGTAGTCTTTTTCTGTATAATTAGCAATGTCTGCTGAATCTTTTGCGGAGAAGCGAATATCCGGGCTTCCGCTTGGCTTTTTATTGGATGTAAGCTTTGCACGTTCAGGGAGAACCCTTGACAGAAGCATCCGTTTGCGCTTGACTGTTTTGCATAGCATCAAGTATACTGCTTATAGAAAGACGGTTGTCAAGGAGTTGGCTCGAACCTAAACCATTAGGGGAAAGCGCCTTGAAGTCGTCTTTTCTTATCCAAGACTTGAGAGCGTTGTGTGCATCGTAGAACGCCGTGCGCAAAATAATGCGACCATTTGGTTGATATTCCACCATAACGCCCGCAAACCCTCTCGGAGTTTCAATAATCGCTTTGGTTGAAACTGCATTGACAGACCCCCTGCCGGTCTCCTTAACTGTCGCTTCGACGGCCCCACGCCCTAATCCGTTGAATATATCCGCATATTCCCCTTTGCTCAATTTGTGATTATTATAGCCATGCAGTATGTTGTCGAAGAATATGTCAAGCGCGCTTCCGTCTGAAAGATCGACCGTATAGAAGCTCTTGTTAAGTTCTGCGGGGTTGTTTTTATTATCATGTACAAAGTCATAGAACGCTCCAAAGTTCTTTGCCTTATTAAGGTACATAGCGCTATACCGCACTTCGGAAACAGCTCCAGTCATTCTTTCATTGTCAACGTCGGCGCCCGTCTCACTCTCATTTATCACACCCAACGCCTTATCAAACGCACTATAGATTTCCTTCAATGTGTCATGCGATTCAGCGGACAATATCAGCATTTCGGCCTTACCATGCCCCACCATAACACGATCCATCATTTTGCTTATGGAATCAAGGAAGTCTGCCTCTATTCCCGATTTGATGGACAAGAAATCAATCGTTATAATGGAAAGGAATAGGAGGGCAGAACATGGACAAGAAAAACATCAAACGCACAGCTCCGCCAAGGTATGATGACGCCTTTCGCGCAGGCGCCATCCGCTTGGTCACGGCTCACTGTCCCTGTTTCGCCTCGGCATCAGCGCTCCCATGCGCCTTAAAGATTTTTCCGATTTCATATGCCTGAATGGTGCAGTTGAAGTCTTTGACGTTAATGCCGGTTGCAACGAGGATTTTCTTTGCAAAAGCGTTTGATATTTTTCCAAAGTACAGCTTTTTTCCGGCATTTTTATGTACCAATGCATCATCAACGAACCGGGAGAATTGGATGGTGTCCTGATAAACAATGATCTTTTTGCTGCCCTGCCAGTTTTCGATCTGGGTATCGTTGTAAGCGTCCAGCGCACCATTTGTACGAGTTCTTATAGGATATGCCGTCATATCCTTTTTCCTTCAGAATCTTATGAAGATGAATAGCCGCTTTTGAACTATAGCCACGGTCGTTGCGTATATCGCTGATTTTTTCCACGGATTGGTATTCCTCGCGTGTAAGGATGCCATCTTTCCATAAATTGATAGCGAGCGCTGACGCGTGCCAGCTTGTAAGGTCCCTGTCGTATTTTATAGGGTTTTTAATATTAAGATAAGCGCGAATTATCCTCCCATCATTTTGATCCCCTCGTTGTTTGCTTATATATGCGGGTCGGATCACCCCCGCGTGTGCGGGGAGTAGTTCGCTGGAGCATCCCCAAATTCTGTTGTTGTGGGATCACCCCCGCGTGTGCGGGGAGTAGATCTTATAGAGTTGGCACCGATCAGGAAGGCCGGGATCACCCCCGCGTGTGCGGGGAGTAGTTGGATTGCGGCGGCTTTGCGTGTTTCGTTGGAGGATCACCCCCGCGTGTGCGGGGAGTAGTCTGCGTCAATGCGGGTATAAGTGATAGTACGAGGATCACCCCCGCGTGTGCGGGGAGTAGCAAACCCCCTTTATGTTAAAAGGGGCAAACACGGGATCACCCCCGCGTGTGCGGGGAGTAGAAAACGGGGGGTGGTCAACTTCCGCTAAATGTAGGATCACCCCCGCGTGTGCGGGGAGTAGCCCGCCACGGGGGCATTATCCTGTAATAGTACAGGATCACCCCCGCGTGTGCGGGGAGTAGCGGTATAGGTGTGCCCGCCCTCCGTCCACGCGAGGATCACCCCCGCGTGTGCGGGGAGTAGCGGCGGGCGACGATATCACGTTTGCCGTGCGCGGGATCACCCCCGCGTGTGCGGGGAGTAGGCACTTGCATGCATTTGGATGCATTTGCATGCAGGATCACCCCCGCGTGTGCGGGGAGTAGACCTATTGACATTTGCGAACGGAAATACTACAAGGATCACCCCCGCGTGTGCGGGGAGTAGTCTACCTTTGCCCGGTCAATTTCGTCCAAACGGGGATCACCCCCGCGTGTGCGGGGAGTAGCCCATGTAGGAAATAGACGTGCCGCCCCACTGGGGATCACCCCCGCGTGTGCGGGGAGTAGCATCACAACAGCCCAAACGGGCAGAAAAGGAGAGGATCACCCCCGCGTGTGCGGGGAGTAGTCAGCTCCTCTGCGCAGGGGCGGCATAATTTCAGGATCACCCCCGCGTGTGCGGGGAGTAGCAATTTCCACATTTGAGAACTGGAAGGCTCCGCGGATCACCCCCGCGTGTGCGGGGAGTAGTGCTGTCGTAGATGCGGCACTCGATGGCGCGGAGGATCACCCCCGCGTGTGCGGGGAGTAGTCGCGGAGCTGTACGACGATGAAGGCTGGTGCGGGATCACCCCCGCGTGTGCGGGGAGTAGTTTGATGGCGTTGGCCTTGCGTGTTTCGTTGGAGGATCACCCCCGCGTGTGCGGGGAGTAGTCCGTAGTCTAGCCCATTGGCAAAGCCTACGGAGGATCACCCCCGCGTGTGCGGGGAGTAGATCTCCCCACATACGCTCCATTTCCTTGACAAGGGATCACCCCCGCGTGTGCGGGGAGTAGCTATGCCGTCATTATCGCTGGTGCTTTCGCCGGGGATCACCCCCGCGTGTGCGGGGAGTAGATCTCGCTCATAAGCCCTCCTGTTCCATGCGCAGGATCACCCCCGCGTGTGCGGGGAGTAGCGGCACATTGCGTTAACCCAACGATTGCGGGCGGGATCACCCCCGCGTGTGCGGGGAGTAGCCGCGCGCGGCCCAAAGGTTTACGCGGTATACGGGATCACCCCCGCGTGTGCGGGGAGTAGAATGCGGTGATCGCGGCGCGCGCCGATTATCGGGGATCACCCCCGCGTGTGCGGGGAGTAGTTGGCACTATTGCCACTAGCGCTACTGGATTGAGGATCACCCCCGCGTGTGCGGGGAGTAGGATCGTGGCAACCCCAACAGGCAGCGGGATGTAGGATCACCCCCGCGTGTGCGGGGAGTAGTCGCATTGTCATGTTCATCCTCCTACATACAAAGGATCACCCCCGCGTGTGCGGGGAGTAGGGGAACACACGTTGCGCGAATAGCCTTGTGGCAGGATCACCCCCGCGTGTGCGGGGAGTAGGAGGCGGCAACCGTTACGGACATAGGCCGATTAGGATCACCCCCGCGTGTGCGGGGAGTAGTGGCTGATTCCATGCACAATTTGAGAGATTTGAGGATCACCCCCGCGTGTGCGGGGAGTAGATTGCCACACACAACAGCAACGGCTTGTCCAGAGGATCACCCCCGCGTGTGCGGGGAGTAGCTCCTTTAGCTCGTCTGGAGTTTGAATGTGGTAGGATCACCCCCGCGTGTGCGGGGAGTAGGTTAATAGAGTTTTCCAAACCATAAATCAATTGGGATCACCCCCGCGTGTGCGGGGAGTAGGCGGTGATCCGCGATCATGCGGACGGCGGCCGCGGATCACCCCCGCGTGTGCGGGGAGTAGCTTGCGCGGCAGCTGCGCATAGGGCGCTATGCGGGATCACCCCCGCGTGTGCGGGGAGTAGCGCTAAACTACCGCAACTGCACTGCTGCGCGTAGGATCACCCCCGCGTGTGCGGGGAGTAGCTGAAAGGCTTCTCTTAATCAGGGTGTCCAGGGGGATCACCCCCGCGTGTGCGGGGAGTAGGCGGTGATCC
>JAUNJX010000089.1 GCA_030533005.1 Clostridia bacterium
GGCAACTGCGCCTCCTTCTGCCCCTACGACAGCAGGCCCTACAAGGATAAGTTCACCTATTTCCGCAATGAGCGGGACTTCAACGACAGCACCAATACCGGCTTTATGGTGTTGGATGTGGCAAAGCCCTGCGTAAGAGTACGCTTGGACGGTCAGGTCGCCGATTACGATCTCACCGCAGCCGATAACGGCCTCCCCGCCGACGTCGAGTGCTTCATCCTGACGGTCGTACGCAACTACTGCTATCTGCTCTGATATCACAAAAGATCGTACGATCTTTTGTGAGGCCACCATTTGCAACTGCTCGCTTTCGCTCGCGGCCGTTGCAAATGGAAAAGTCCGAAATCCTTCGGATTTACGCACGTCCGGGGCGGCAAACCCGCCCCGGACGATCAAAGCCAAAGGACATCCCTTTGGACGATCTACCGCTTTTAAAACAATCGCAGCTAAACAAGAATACACTCTGCCCTTTATCGGGCAATCAATAAGGCATATAAATCCAATATGGAGGATACGCCCATGGCAACATTCACAGTCAATGGAAAGCAAGTGACCGTAGAGAAAAATCAAAAGCTCATCCGCTATCTGCGCGACGAGTTGCGCCTCACCTCCGTCAAGGACGGCTGCAGCGAGGGCGCGTGCGGCACCTGCACCATACTCATCGACGGCAAGGCCACCAAATGCTGCGTGCAGCAAACGGACAGGATGGAGGGAAAGACCATCCTGACGGTGGAGGGTCTTTCTCCCTTTGAAAAGGAGATGTACACCTACGCCTTTGGCGAGGCGGGCGCCGTACAGTGCGGCTTTTGCATCCCGGGCATGGTCATGTGCGCCAAGGGGCTGCTCGACGTGAACCCCGACCCCACGGAGGAGGACATTCGCTTCGCCATCCGCAACAACATCTGCCGCTGCACGGGCTACGTCAAGATCGTCAAGGCCATCCGCATCGCGGCGGAGGTCAAAAAGAGCGGCGTCGTCCCGCAGGCGGAAACGGACTGGCGCGTGGGCAAGCGCGTGCACCGCATCGATGTGGCGGAAAAGGTGCAGGGCTACGGGGAATATCCCGACGACGTCTATGTAGACGGCATGGCCTACGGCAGCGCCGTGCGCACCGCGCACCCGCGCGCGCGCATCCTTGCCATCCATACGGAGGAAGCAAAAAAGCTGCCCGGTGTGCTGGGCGTCTATACCGCCGAGGATATCCCCGGCAACCGCATCGTGGGTCATCTTTGCAAGGATTGGGACGCGATGATCCCCGTGGGCGCGATCACGCGCTACCTTGGGGACGCGCTCTGCCTCGTGGCGGCGGAAACGCCGGAAATACTGGAGCAGGCCAAAAAGCTCGTGCAGATCGACTACGAGGTGCTTGAGCCCGTCCGCTCCCCCTACGAGGCCATGGCGGAGGGTGCGCCCAAGCTGCACGAAAACGGCAATCTTTTGGCGCACAAGCACGTTTCCCGCGGCAACGCCGTGGAAGCCATCAAGCATAGCGCCCATACGCTGACGCTCAGCATGCACACGCCCTATACCGAACACGCATTCCTTGAGCCGGAATGCGCCGTCGCCATCCCGGAGGAGGACGGCGTGCTCATCTACACGGCGGATCAGGGCGTATACGACACGCTGCACGAAACGGCGCCCATGCTGGGGCTGAAGCCGGAGCAGGTGCGTGTGGAGAACAAGCTTGTCGGCGGCGGCTTTGGCGGCAAGGAGGACGTGACGGTGCAGCATCACGCGGCGCTGCTGGCCGTTTTGACACGCAGACCCGTCAAGGTCAAGCTGACCCGTGCCGAAAGCATCCTCATCCACCCCAAGCGGCATCCCATGGACATGGAATTCACCTTGGGCTGCGATGAAAGCGGCGTCATTCAGGGCGTAAAGGCCAAGGTCGTCGCAGACACCGGCGCGTACGCAAGCCTGGGCGGCCCCGTGCTGGAGCGCGCCTGCACGCACGCGTCCGGCCCCTATAACTATCAGAATTTCGAGATCGACGGCTACGCCTACTATACCAACAATCCGCCCGCAGGCGCATTCCGCGGCTTTGGCGTATCCCAGACCTGCCTTGTCATCGAAACCGCCCTCAACCAAATGGCGGATAAGATCGGCATCGATCACTGGGAGATTCGCTACCGCAACGCCATCCGCCCCGGGCAGGAGCTGCCCAACGGACAGATCGTAGGCGAATGCACGGGGTTGGCCGAAACCCTGGTGGCCGTTAAAGAACAGTATTTTGCCAATAAATACGCGGGCATCGCCTGCGCCATGAAGAACGCGGGCGTGGGCGTGGGCATACCCGACACGGGACGCGTAAAGCTTATGATCGAGGGCGGCAAGGTGCACATCCGCACGGGCGCAAGCTGCATAGGGCAGGGTCTTGGCACGGTGCTGGTGCAATTTGCCGTGGAGACCACGGGCTTAGAGCGCGACAGCATCGTCTACGAGCGATCCAATACCTTCCAGTCCCCCGATTCCGGCACCACCAGCGGCTCCCGCCAGACGCTTATCACGGGCGAGGCGTGCCGCCGCGCAGCGATCAAGCTCAAGGCGGATATGGACGCCGGCAAGACGCTTAGCGATCTTGAGGGCACGGAATACTATGCGGAATACCTTGCAAAGACCGACCCGCTTGGCGCTGACGTGCCCCATCCCGTCAGCCATGTAGCCTACGGCTACGCCACGCAGGTCGCCATACTCGACGAGAACGGCATGCTTAAGAAGATGATCGCCGCGCACGACGTAGGCAAGGCCGTCAACCCCACCTCCGTAGAGGGGCAGATCGAGGGCGGATGCATCAT
>JAUNJX010000005.1:0-80880 GCA_030533005.1 Clostridia bacterium
CTCTTATTCTCACCAGCATAGCTGGTGGTTTATTGTCGCTAAAGCGCCAAAAAAAAAATGGCTGTCCGCAAAACGGGCAGTCATTTTTTTCATTACGCATCCATTCGCATCCATTCGCGTCAATACGCGTCAATACGCGGCTTTGGCTAAGATATCCGCAAGCGCCAGCTTGATGGCCTCCGACGTGACCGTCGCGCCCGAAACCACGTCCACAGACCCGAATTGCGCTTCCAGCAAGCGATCGCGCATGCGTTCGATCGCAACGCTGCCCACGCCCTTTGTTTCCTCCGCGCCCTCGATCTGCAGCTCGACGATCTTATCATCCGCGATGGTGGCGGTGACGACCACATCTCCCGCATACCCGCGCCGCCCCGCCGTATAGACGCCATCCTTATACTTGCCGTCCTGCGCGGCGGGCTTTTCCGTGGGGGCGACCTCGATCTCCGCAGGCGTTTCGACCTGCGCCTCCTCCTGCTTATCGCAGGCGCAAAGCGACGCGGCGCACAGCAGCGCCACACCCAGCCATATCATACGTTTCCTCATGGACATGCAGCTCCTTTTGCCATGATTTGCCCGTGCCAAACGCACGGCCTTGCATACGGGTTTTAAGCATTCGTATGCGTTTTCTATCGGTATCAGTATAGCGCCGCCGGATTTGCGCGTCAATCCTCATGGCACTTGCCACATTTTTCAATAAAAACGTATCGAATTCGTTTTCCACCCCTTGACCTCAGGCGCTAAAGTAGGTATACTGCATATTGAAACGCTGGGTTCCAATCTAATCTAATACAATGCGTGATCATCACATCATGAGGAGGAGCAGGCATGCAAAACAACGAAATCGTCGTAAAGACCATGCTGAACGATACGGTGTGCCGTATGGATATCTATGCGCCGCACATCGCCGCGAAAGCATTGCCGGGACAGTTCATCATTCTGCGCACGGACGCGGAGGGTGAGCGCATCCCGCTGACCATTGCCGATTATGACCGTGAAAAGGGTCTGATCGCCATCATTTTCCAGATCGTGGGCGCTACCACCATGAAGCTTGCGCACATGTCTCAGGGCGAATGCCTTGCGGACTTTGTGGGGCCCTTAGGCAAGCCTACCCACACGAGCGGCTTTAAAAAGGTCGCGGTGGTGGGCGGCGGCGTAGGCTGCGCGATCGCCTTCCCCGTTGCCAAGGCCATGCACGAGGCGGGTGCCGAGGTGCACTCCATCGTCGGCTTCCGCACGAAGGATCTGGTAATACTGGAGGATGAATTCCGCGCCGTCAGCGACAAGTACGTTCTGATGAGCGACGACGGCACGGTGGGCGAAAAGGGTCTTGTTACGGACGCTTTGAAAAAGCTCATCGAGAGCGGTGAAAAATATGACGAGGTCATCGCCATCGGACCCTTGATCATGATGAAATTCGTCTGCAAGACCACCAAGGAATTCGGCGTCAAGACCGTCGTGAGCATGAACCCCATCATGATCGACGGCACGGGCATGTGCGGCTGCTGTCGCCTGAGCGTGGGCGGCAAGATGAAATTCGCCTGCGTGGACGGCCCCGAGTTTGACGGTCATGAGGTCGATTTTGACGAAGCCATGGCGCGCAGCGGTATGTACAAGGAATTTGAAGGACATGCGCGCGAAGCCACCTGCAATCTTTTCAAGCAAGCGGAAGGGGGAAAATAACTATGCCGAACATGAGCCCCACAAAGAACCCGATGCCCACCCAGGCGCCGGACGTGCGTAACAAGAACTTTGACGAGGTCGCCACCGGTTATACCGAAGCGATCGCGCTTGACGAAGCGGCGCGTTGTTTGAACTGCAAGAACAAGCCCTGCGTGCAGGGCTGCCCCGTGCAGATCGATATCCCCGCCTTCATCCATAAGATCACGGAAAAGGATTATGAGGGCGCATACGTCGTCATTTCCCAGTCCAGCAGCCTGCCCGCCGTTTGCGGGCGCGTATGCCCGCAGGAAAACCAGTGCGAAAAGTACTGCGTGCGCGGCATCAAGGGCGAGGGCGTAGGCATCGGGCGTTTGGAGCGCTTCGTTGCCGACCTCCATGCCGCCGATCCCGACGCGAAGGTCGAAAAGCCCGCCTCCAACGGCCACAAGGCCGCGGTGGTCGGCAGCGGCCCGGCGGGTCTTGCGTGCGCGGGTGAGCTTGCGCGGCGCGGCTATCAAGTATCCATCTTTGAAGCGCTGCACACCGCAGGCGGCGTTCTGGTCTACGGTATCCCCGAATTCAGGCTGCCCAAGCGCATCGTGCGCAATGAGATCGAGACGCTCAAGAAGCTGGGCGTGGATGTGGAGACCAACACGGTTATCGGCCGCACCTTTACGGTGGACGAGCTGTTCGAGCAGGGCTATGAATCCGTATTCATCGGCTCCGGCGCGGGTCTGCCCAAGTTTATGGGTATCCCCGGCGAAAACCTCAACGGCGTGTATTCCGCCAACGAATTCCTCACCCGTACCAACCTGATGAAAGCCTACACCGGCAAGAGCGACACCCCCATCATGCAGGCCAAGCGCGTCGCCGTGGTCGGCGGCGGCAACGTGGCGATGGACGCCGCGCGCTGCGCGCTCAGATTGGGCGCGGATGTGGTCTACATCATCTATCGCCGCTCCATGGATGAGCTTCCCGCCCGGCGCGAGGAAGTGGAGCACGCGGAGGAGGAAGGCATCGTATTCAAGCTGCTCAACAACCCAACGGAGATACTGGGCAACGACAAGGGCGCCGTTTGCGGCATCCGCTGCATCCAAATGGAGCTGGGCGAGCCCGACGCTTCGGGGCGCCGCCGTCCCGTGGAGGTCGCGGGTTCCGAATTCGATCTGGATGTGGACTGCGTGATCATGTCGCTGGGCACCTCGCCTAACCCCCTCATCAAGCAGACCACCGAGGGAATCGAAACGGAGAAGCACGGCTGCATCATCGCGGACGAAACCGGCGCTACCACCCGCGAGGGCGTGTTTGCGGGCGGCGACGCCGTGACGGGCGCCGCGACCGTCATTCTCGCCATGGGCGCGGGCAAGGGCGCTGCGGACGCCATGGATAAGTACATGCAAAGCAAAAAATAAGCGCCTGACCATGCGATAGACAAAAAGGCGGGCTTATCTGGCTCGCCTTTTTTTACCGGTGATTGACGAACCGCGAAAAATGTCGCTATAATGGTCTTGTCAATCGGGGAGGAACTTATGGAAGAAACAAACGGCATCCGTTCTATTCCGGCACAAACGCTCAAGCGTCTGCCCACCTATCTCACATTCCTTCGCGGCAGCGCATGCGCGGGCTCGGCATATGTTTCCGCCGGCAAGCTTGCAGCGGCGCTGGATCGCACCGAAATACAGGTGCGCAAGGATCTCGCCGCAGTCAGCACCACGGGCGGCAAGCCCAAGGTCGGCTTCGCGCGCGACGCGCTCATACGGGATATCGAGGATTTTCTGGGTCTTCGCAACGTGGACAGCGCCATCCTCGCGGGCGCAGACGGCTTTGGCAGAGCCCTGCTTGGGTATGACGGGTTTAAAAAATGCGGCATCACCATCGTGGCCGCCTTTGACGACGACCCGGCACTCGTGGGCGGCAGCATCGGCGGCGCGCACATACTGGGCATGGAAAAGCTGACGTCGCTGTGCAAGCGCCTGCACATCCATATCGGCGTGCTGTGCGTGCCCGACGAGCAGGCGCAGCAAACGGCGGAAAGGATGATCGAGGGCGGCGTGCTCGCCATCTGGAATTTCACAAACGTGGCCTTGCAGACGCCGGAAACCGTCGCCGTCCGCAATGAAAACCTGATCGATTCCCTGACCCTGCTGCTGCATGAGCTCTCGCAGCGCATGCGCGCCGACGCCTAATCGAAGCTGCGCCATTACAAATAAAGAGATTACCGACCATTCTATCCATCTCATCACAAGGAGAAATGCCGCTATGAGTCTCAATCAGGGATATATCCGACTGATCCAGTCCAACTGCAAGAACTGCCATAAATGCATTCAGCGCTGCCCCGTGAAATCCATACGCTTTTCAAGCGGCAAGGCGGATATCATCGCGGACGAATGCTTGCTTTGCGGGCAATGCTATGTGGCGTGCCCGCAAAACGCCAAGGAGATACGCTCCGACGTCGAACCCGTAAAAGCGCATATCACGGCGGGCGAAAAGGTCTATGTAAGCCTTGCGCCCTCCTTTGCCGCCAACTATAAGGGCGCGACCATCGCCTCCATGCGAAAGGCGCTTTTGGAGCTTGGCTTTGATACGGTGGAGGAAACCGCCATCGGCGCCACCATCGTCAAGACCCGCTATGAGCAGATCATCGAGGACAGCAAGGGCGAGCACGGCGTACTCATCTCCTCCTGCTGCCCCGTCATCAACGATTTCATCAGCCTTCACAAGCCCGAAGCGCTGCCCTACCTTGCGGACGTCGTCACGCCCGCGGAGGCGCACTGCCGCAAGATCAAGCAGGAGCACCCGGAGGCAGTCACCGTATTCATCGGGCCTTGCATCGCAAAAAAGCGCGAATCGGATCGTTCCCAGTATATCGACCACGCGCTCACCTTCGACGAGCTCACCCGCTGGATGAACAACGAGAGCGTTATGCTCACCCCCATCCCCGACGCGGAGGAGAACAGCCGCGCGCGCCTCTTTCCCACCAGCGACGGCGTGCTTCGCACCATGTTCAAAAACCCCGACTGGTCTTATGTCACCGTGGACGGCATGGACAACTGCCGCCGCGCGATCAAGGAGATCATCAAGGGGGAGCTAAAAAATGTATTTGTCGAAATGTCCGCCTGCGCCGGAAGCTGCGTATGCGGCCCCGTGATGGAGCGCATGCGCGACACCCCCATCGCAAACAACGCGCTGATCAACGCCTATGCGGGCAAAAAGGATTTTATCGTCGAACAGCCCGCGCCCGACACGCTGCACGAGGCTCACGACGATCTCAAGATCCGCAAGGTGCACATATCGGAGGAGACCATCAAAAAGACCCTGCTGCAAATGGGCAAGACCTCTCCCGATCAGGAGCTCAACTGCGGCTTCTGCGGCTATGACACCTGCCGCGACAAGGCGATCGCCATCTGCATGGACAAGGCGCAGATCGACATGTGCCTGCCCTATTTAATGGAAAAAGCGCAATCCTTCTCCGACATCATCATCAAGTATTCCCCCACGGGCGTGATCGTGCTCAACGAGTCGCTGGAGATCCAGCAGCTCAACGACGTCGCCTGCGATATCATGAACGTCAAGGATCGCAAGGATCTCTACGGCGAACAGCTCGTCACCATCCTCGATCCGCGCCCGGTACTGGACGTGGTGCAGCTTAACAAGGCCGTGCGCAACCAGCCCATGTATTTGACGGAATACCGCCGCTATGTGGAGGAATCCGTCATCTACAACAAGAACTATCATATCATCATCGTGTTCCTCCGCGACGTGACGAGCCAGGAGGCCGCCCGCTCCCACAGGGAATCCGTAAGCAGCAACACCATAGAGGTAGCGGACGAGGTCATTGACAAGCAGATGCGCGTCGTGCAGGAGATCGCCTCCCTTTTGGGCGAGACCGCAGCGCAGACCAAGATCGCGCTGACGAAATTGAAGGAGTCGCTGCAGGACAATGAATGATCTATGGACGGACATCGGCTATTACAGCCTGAATAAGTACGGCGAGCAGCTCTGCGGGGATCATGTGGATCTGGTGGAGGGCGAGGACGGCTCCCGCATTGCGGTGCTCGCAGACGGCATGGGCAGCGGCGTGCGCGCAAGCATCCTTTCTACCCTCACGGCCAAGATCATCTCCACCATGATGGCAAAGGGGCTTGTGCTGGACGAGTGCGTCAAGACCATTGCGGCGACCCTTCCGGCCGCCGCCAACGGCATCGCCTATTCCACGTTCACCATACTGCATATCGAGGAAAACGCGCGGGCAAGGATCATCCAATATGACAACCCGCACGTCATTTTTCTGCACAACGGCAAACGCGTCGATTATGCGGAAAGCATACTCAATATAGAGGGCAAGCAGATCTTTTTCTCGCAGGTGGAGCTTCGCTGCGGCGATGTGCTGCTCGCCATGAGCGACGGCGTGATCGGCGCAAGCGACAACAACATCATGAATCCCAACTGGCAGCGGGACAACGTCACGGATTTCATGGAGGCGCTCTATCATCCGGATTATTCCGCCAAGGATCTTTGCACCTTGCTTCTGGATCAGTGCGACAGCCTGTATGGCAGCAAGCCGGGCGACGATGTGACCGCCTGCGTGGCGCGCATCCGCAAGCGCGAGCAGGTCAACCTCGTATTCGGCCCGCCCGCCAATAAGGCGGACGACCGGCGCGTGATGACGCTTTGCTTCTCCAAGGCGGGCAAGCATATCATCTGCGGCGGCACGACTGCCCAGATCGCCGCAAAATACCTCGATACGCCCGTGCGGCTGGAATACGAAACGCCGGAGGCGGGCATACCGCCCATCTCCCATATCGAGGGCGTAGACCTTGTGACGGAGGGCGTGGTCACGCTCACACGGGTCTTGGAGTATGCGGACAACTATGTCGAGGACAACCGCAACTATTTCAAATGGGGCAACAAGCACGACGGCGCTTCCATGCTCGCGCGCATGCTATTCGAGGTCGCCACGGACATCAACCTCTTTGTAGGCCGCGCCGTGAACGAGGCGCAGCAAAACATCGACAGCTACTCCTTTGGCAACAAGATGCACCTGATCGAGCGGCTGTCAACGCAATTGCAGCGCATGGGCAAAAACGTGAAGATCAGCTATTTCTAGGCTTCGCCTTCATCCAAGGCCAAGCCCTCTGGATTTACAGCATATCCGTGATGATCTTTACGATCAGCAAGGCGATAACGATCACCATGATGGGGCGAATGAATTTCGCCCCGTTTTTGATGGCAAGAGAGGCGCCCAGATAATTGCCCAGAACCGCGCACAGCGCCGCCGGGACAGCGACGGAAAACATCACCTTGCCGCCGACGATAAACGCCGCCAGCGCCCCGATATTGGACGCAAGATTCACCACGCGCGCGTTGCCGGAGGCCGTGATCAGGCTATAGTGCAAAAGGGATACGAACAGCAGCGTATAGAACGTGCCCGCGCCCGGGCCGAAAAAGCCGTCATACGCGCCCACCACAAGGCCGATCAGCGCGGAAAGGACATATTCGCGCCACTTGGAAACCGCCGGGCGTTCCACATCCTCCTTGCCAAAGCCCTTATTCAAAAAGAGGAAAAGCGCCACCGCGGGCAGCAGGAACATCAGGATCAGCTGCAAATACCGTTCGCTGAAGCGCAGCGCCAGCTGCGCACCGAGATTGGAGCCCACCAGCGCGCCCAGCACGGCAAAAAGCACGCTTTGAACGCGCACATTGCCGGAGCGATAGTATTTGACAGCGCTCACGGCGGTGCCAAGGCTCATGGCGAACTTGTTGGTGCCATAGGCCATATGCACGGGCAAGCCCGCAAAAAGATAGGCCGGTATCGAGATGATGCCGCCGCCGCCCGCGACGGAATCCGCAAAGCCCGCCAAGAATACCATCGGGCATACGATCAGCAGCTGTTTCCATAATTCGTTCATGGTTTCTCCTTCGCGCAAGGCGCGCGCATCGTAAAAATTCCGCGAAAAAAAGCAAAAACAAATCTTTCGACCTTTTCCGAGGGTAGTGTATCACGGATGGCGCGCGGCGAGTTATATATTCGTTTGTTTTACGCGCAAAAGAATTGCAATTGTGTTTTTTCTGTGTCACAATATTAACATAAGCTGTTCTGTTTTGCTAAAGCACATCTTATCATTTCTATGTGCGCCGGCACATGCAAATTAAGGAGGTATCATTCATTATTATGGAAAAAGCTGTAAAAAAACCTATTCCCCTGACTGTTAAGATACTGATCGGCTTGTTGATGGGCATCGTCGTCGGCCTCGTGCTCAACGTTGCGGGTCTTGTGGACGTCGCAAACAACTGGATCAAGCCCTTTGGCACACTGTTCCTCAACCTCATCAAGATGATCATCGTGCCGCTGGTATTCGGCTCCCTGGTCATGGGCGCCTGCGGCTTGGGCGACATCAAAAAGGTCGGCCGCATCGGCGGCAAGACCATCGTGTACTTTTTGTGCACCACGGCGTTCGCCGTCATCATCGGCCTTGTCATCGGCAAGCTCTTTAACGTGGGCGCCGGCATGACGCTGCCCGCGGACGCGGTCTACGAGGGCAAGGAAGCCACCGGCTTTGTGGACACGCTGCTCAACATCATCCCCACCAATCCGTTCAAAGCGCTGGTGGATGGCAACATGCTGCAGGTCATCGCGTTCGCGCTGTTCGTGGGCGTGGGCATCGCCGTCGTCGGCGAAAAGGCCGAAGGCTTCAAAAAGGGTATGGAAGGCTTCACCGAAGTCATGTACGCCATCATCGGCGGTGTGATGAAGCTGGCGCCCTATGCCGTTTTCTGCCTGATCATCCCCGTCGTCGCCTCGCAGGGCGCGTCGGTTCTCGGGCCTCTTGCGATGCTGATCGTGGCCGTGTATGTCGCATGTATCCTGCACGCGGTTCTCACCTATTCCGCCACGGTCAAGCTGCTGGGCAAGATGAGCCCCGTCAAGTTCTTCAAGCTGGCGGCTCCCGCTTCCATCTTCGCTTTCACCACGGCGAGCTCGTCCGCCACCCTCCCCTTCTCCATGGACTGTGCCAAGAGCATGGGCGTATCGCCTGACGTGCGCTCCTTCGTGCTGCCCTTGGGCGCCACCATCAACATGGACGGCACCGCCGCCTTCCAGGGCATCTGCGCGCTGTTCGTGGCCGCCGTATACGGCATTGATCTGACCTTGGGTCAGATGATCACCATCATCCTCTCGGCGACGCTTGCTTCCATCGGCACCGCAGGCGTGCCGGGCGCCGGCACGGTGATGCTTGGCATGGTGCTCACCACTGTAGGTCTGCCGCTGGACGCTGTCGCCATCATCATGGGCGTAGAGCGTATCCTTGACATGGCGCGTACCAGCGTCAATGTCACGGGCGACTTGGCCTGCTCCGTTGTGATCGCACAGTCCGAGCATGAGCTGGACGAGAAATACGTCACCATGGACATCGAAGCGTAAACCCTGCGGCGTTGCCGTTACAGCACTGACAGACAGCATATGCGGCGTGGAGAAAAATCTCCGCGCCGCTTCCATTTCTGTTGTATTCTGCTATAATCAGTGTATTCTGCTGCATAGGAGCGAAGGAAGATTTATGGCAACCAAAGTACTGGGCATCATCGGCGGCATGGGTCCTGCCGCCACCGTGGATCTTTATGATAAGCTGCTGCGTTATACCGACGCCGCCTGCGATCAGGCGCATGTGCCTGTGCTTATCGACGGCAACACCCGCATACCCGACCGCACCGCCGCCATCCTGCACGGCGGGGAGGATCCGCGCCCCGAGCTTTGCAAAAGCGCCAAGCGCCTTGAAAACGCCGGGGCGGAGCTTCTGATGATGGCGTGCAACACGGCGCATTACTTTTATGACGACGTCTGTGCCGCTGTACGCGTGCCGGTTTTGCACATGCCGCGCATCACGGCGGCCGCCGCAAGGGAAAAGGGGTACGCGCGCGTGGCGCTGCTGGCCACCTCCGGCACGGTGCAAAGCGGGGTGTATGCAGACGCCTTTTCCCGCGAAGCGCCTAACATAGAGCTGCTGCTACCGGAGGACGAGGAGCAGACGGCAATCATGTCCCTCATCTATGACGGCGTAAAGGCAGGCCACAAAGACCTTGACGTCACGCCCGTGCGCAAGCTGCTCGAACGCATGACGCGGCAGGGCGCCGCCTGCTTCATTCTCGGCTGCACGGAGCTGCCGCTGGCGTTTTCCATGTATGCGCTGGACGCGCCCACGCTCGACCCCACCTCGCTGCTTGCAAAAGAAGCCCTGCGCCAAAGCGGCGCAAGGCTTCGCATCGAGTGATCCTTGCCGATAAGCGGAAGCGGCCTACAGCCACCATGTAAATGCGAAAATGCCAAAGCTCACCGCCATCAAGGCGATGCAGACGGGCTTGTTCCATTCCCACACGCGCTTTTGCCCCATGGTGGAAAAGGGGAAGCAGGGTATGCTGTGATAGAACAGAAATACCGTGCCGTACATCGCCGCCCGCTCCAGCGCCGGATGCAGCGCCATGCCGTACAGGCACAAAAGCGTCGTTACCAGCACGAACAGCCATTCCGTCAAGCCGCATATGCCAAGCCTTTTGGCACATTGCGGCGTTTTTTCATATTTGACCGGATACATTCTGCCCATCCACGGATAAAAGCTGCCCATGGCCATAAGCGCGAAGGAAAGACCCGCGCCGCCCGAGGGCACGGCGTATTTCCATTTGCCCCCCGCGATGCGCGCGCCAAGGTAGCTGCCCAGCGTGCTCATAACGAGCATAACGCCCCCCGCCTGCATGGCGACCTCAAAACCATCTATGCCCTTGGTCAAAAAGCCGCTGACGCCCAGCGCAAGCATGTTAAAAACCGCCATCACGGCAAGCGAAGGCCCCTCGCCCCAATTGCTTCCCGGCATATCCGTATAGAGCTTGCAGTTGGTACCCATAAGGGCAGCCGCAAAGAAGCGAAAACAGAATTTTGCGACGCCGCCCCAGCCCACATAGCGGGACATATCCATAAACATGCTCTCATGCAGACCCGCCGCTTCCGCGCGCGCCTTGCTCCTGAGATTTTCGTCGATGATCATGGCCGCAACATATTTGCAGCCCTGTGCATGCAGCCACTCCACGGCGCCCTTGTAAAGCATGTCCGCAACGCCCGTGCCGCGATACGCGGGGCAGACAAAGCCCACATCGATATAGCCGATGCGCTTATCCTCGGCAAAGTCCACGACCTTTAAAAACGCGCCGCCGCAAAGGTTGCCGTTTTCCTCTATAACGACGCCCTGCTGCGGCCTCCCCACGCCCAGCCGCTCGAAAAAGGTGAAGCACGCCCGCGCCTTTTTCTCCAGCTCCGCGGCCTCCTCCGGCCGTATCTCACGCATTGTAAATTCCATCATGACTGCTCCTTCTTCACCATGCCCTTGCCGCGCGACAGCCGCGTGCGTATGGCGGCGGGCAGGCGGCGTATGCGGTTCGGCTCCCGCTTGGGCGCGCCGATCTTTTCCACGTCCCGCCCCAAACGGATGAAGCGAAACACCCGATCCACCGTTTCGTCAAACACCCTGCCCGCTTCCTCGTCCGGCATCTCCTGCTTCAGCGGCACCTTGACCACGCCCATGACCGTCCGCTCCCGCCCGCCGAGCTCCGGCTGCTCCCAGCCATAACAGGTCAGCGCCACCACGGGCACGCTGAACTTGGCGCAGCGCGCCACCACGTTTTCCGTGGCGCGCTCCCCCAGGCTGTCTACAGCACAGATATCCTCGCCGCCGGTGATGACCAGCGCCTTGCCCGTAAGCAGGCGCTCAAAATCCACAGCGTCGAGCATCCCTTCCACAGCCTCGCGGCGTTCCACGCGCAAAAGCTGTTCTGCATGCAGCCCCAGCGTATCCGTTTTCTCCCGGCACATCAGGATAAAGGTCGCGCTCGCGGCGAGCGGATGCAGAAGCTCCGCATCCATGCGCGCCGGCGCGCCCGCCGTGATGGGCTCACCCGCCGCGTCATAGAACTTTACGCCCAAGGCGCGCGCGCAGCCCATGCCGCCGTCCGTAACGGTATTTGCCATGATGTAGATGCGCTTTAAGCCCTCGTCCAAGGCTCTGCGTATGCATACGCCCGTGGCATAGCCGTCCGCCTGCGCCTCGATCACGCCGATGCGGCCGCGCAGCACGCCATAGGTCAGGCGCTGCTTGGTTTCCGCAAGCGTCACATGCCGAAAGCTCCCGCCCGCAGCCGTCACAAGGGCGTTGACGCACCCCTCCCCCACGATGAGCGGCAGCGGCAAAATGCGTACGCCCGGGAATGAGCTTCGCGCGGCGATGGTCAAACGCTTGACCGCATCCAGCGCGGATACGCCGACAAGCGCCGAGGGCGCAAGCAGGATATGGATGTTGCGGCCAACGTTCCTGTGCCTGCCGCGCGCCTTGGAGACGCGAACGGACAGCTGCACATCGCCGCCGTGAAGATACCCGTCGGCGCCCACGTCGCCAAAGTATGTAAGTCCTTCCACCTGTTCCAAACGGTTGTTTTCCAAAAAGGGCATGGAGGGGCACAGGTACATGTCCAGCGCCGTGTCCTGCTGCAATTGATCGAAGATGCGGCGCATGCATTTGAGCTTGCCGCCCATGATGACCGCAAGATAGATGTTTTCGCCCGGCGATGTGGGATCGATCCCCCCATAGAGGGACAATCCCTTCATATCCGAGAGCGTAAGCACGGAAAAAAGCTCCTCTAACACCAGACGCTGCACATGCGCGTCCGGCGCGATATTCACAAAATCAAAACGTATCCCCAAGGCAAGACGGCGAAGCTGCATAGGCTGTGACCCCTTCCAAATATCCTATCCATTATGCCATGAAAGGGGGCTTGGTTCAATACGGCAGCTCAGATTTCTTCCAGATTGTCGATTTTGCCCTGCTCAAAGGCCAATCGATATAGCCTGGCGCGCATAACGCCCTCCTGCTTATGCACCAAGCCCATCACGCTGCCGTTGCGGCAGGAGACGGGCGGGCGCACCTCGCCAAATTCACCCAGAAACGCGCAAATATCCGCAAAGCTGAAGCTTTGGCGCAGCGACTGCGTCAGATACCCCATGGCCTCCTCCTCCCAGCCCTCGCGCACCGCTTCAAAGAAGGCGACGCTTACGCCCATTTCGTCCTGCGGCGGCGCGTAGCTTCGCGTAAAAAAGCCCGTCTCCGGCCGCTGGGGCAGAAAGCCGGAAGCCGTCAGGCGATAGCGCACGCGCCGCTCATGACCGAGCCTCGTCCCTATGCGCTCGATGGCGGCGGGCTCCTCCTCTAAAAACACAGCGTCGCCATGAATGTCCAGCACGTCCTGCATGCTGCCGTTGAGCAGCACGAGCCGTTCCCGCTCCCCCCGCACAAGCACCCCCAGATATTCGCCGTAGGGCAAAAAAACGCCGTCCTCGCCTTGTCCCAAGGCGTAGGCGTACAACGGCTTACCCTGCTGCTCTACAGAAAGCCGCACCTCGTTTTCCCTATACAGCGTGAGCGTATAGGCGTTAAAGGTCGTCTGCGCCAGCACGATGGGCTTTTCCTGCCAAACGGGCGCCGTGCGCGTTTGCAGGCTGCATTCCACCACCCCGCCCGGCCAAAGGCACACATCCGCATCCGCTATGGCGGCGGTGCGCAGCTTACCCCCCTCAAAGCTTATCTTTCGTGTGATGGGCTGATGCCCCGCTGTAAGCGGAATGGCGCGCACATAGTAATCGCCCGTATCGGATACAGGCATGGCGGCATAGCCCTGCGCGCCGCACTCGCCCAACAGATGCCCGTTGACCTCGATGAGCGCGTCCGTATCCGCGCGAAGGATCATCAGCGGAACCGGGGAAGCATACATGTACTCACCCTCCTTCTCGCTTTTTCGGCAAGCAAAGCCCTCCCGCCGTTGCTTGTCTGCCTTTCAGTCTATGAATAAGGAATTGCAAATAAAACCGGCATGCGCTATAATCCTAATAATTGTTTATTCTTGCTATTTGGGAGGCATTGGGAAATGGTACGGCTTTGCGAACTGATCAGGACGCCGGAAAAGTATGTAGGCGGCGTCGAGGTTGCGGGATGGATCAAAACGGCACGGGACAGCAAGACCATCGGCTTTATCGAGCTGTCCGACGGAAGCTGCTTTCAGACCGTGCAGGTGGTCTACGAACAGAATGCGATTGCGGACGACGTGAAAAAGCAGTTCAATACCGGCTGCGCGATCAGCGTTTCGGGCATGGTGGAGCTTACGCCGGAGGCCAAGCAGCCCTTTGAGATCAAGGCCAGCAGCATAAGCGTACTGGGCGCATGCGAAAGCGACTATCCGCTGCAAAAGAAGCGTCACACGCTGGAGTATCTTCGCACCATCCAGCATCTTCGCCCCCGCACCAATACCTTTCAGGCCGCTTTCCGCGTGCGCAGCGTTGTCGCGCAGGCCATCCACCGCTTCTTTGACGAGCGGGGCTTCCTTTATGTGCACACGCCGCTCATCACCGCCAGCGACTGCGAGGGCGCGGGCGAGATGTTTCAGGTAACGACGCTGGATCTTAACGACCCGCCGCGCACGGAGGACGGGAAGATCGACTACGCGCAGGATTTCTTTGGCGCCAGCGCCAACCTCACCGTGAGCGGCCAGCTCTATGGCGAGGCGTTTGCCTTGGCGTTTCGGGATATCTACACCTTCGGCCCCACCTTCCGCGCGGAAAAATCCTATACGGGTCGCCACGCGGCGGAATTCTGGATGATCGAGCCGGAAATGGCGTTTTGCGATCTCACGGGGTATCTTGACGTGGCGGAGGCCATGGTCAAGCACATCATCCGCACGGTGCTCGAGCGCTGCCCCGACGAGATGGCGTTTTTCAACAGCTTCATCGATAAGGGTCTGCTCGACAGGCTCAACAATGTGGTCAGCTCGGATTTTGCCCGCATCACCTATACGGAGGCCGTGGAGATTTTGCAAAAGAGCGACGCGGATTTCAAATACCCTGTGTACTGGGGCTGCGATTTGCAGACCGAGCATGAGCGCTATCTTACGGAGCAGGTTTATAAGCGCCCCGTGTTCGTCACGGACTATCCCAAGGAGATCAAGGCCTTCTACATGCGCCTCAACGACGATAACAAGACCGTCGCCGCAGCCGACCTGCTCGTGCCCGGCGTGGGCGAGATCATCGGCGGCAGCCAGCGCGAGGAGCGCTTTGACGTGCTCAAAGCCCGCATCGAGGAAACGGGCATGGACTGCGCCGAGTACGGCTGGTATCTTGACCTTCGCAGGTACGGCGGCGTCAAGCACGCGGGCTACGGCCTTGGCTTTGAGCGGATGGTCATGTATGTCACCGGCATGCAGAATATCCGCGACGTGCTCCCCTTCCCCCGCACAACAGGCAATCTTGAAATGTAATACACAGACCCTTCCTTGCATATATCTAAACATCAACCAAAGCTGTCATACGATGGCTTTGGTTATTTTTTGCTCTGATGGTTAATACTGTTTGTAAATCCAAAACAGGGGGCGGATATATGCACAATCTTATGCTACACACAGGATGGCGGGAAGCGGAGAACCAGCTGCTTTTCACCGAGGTTAAAAACGCGCGCAGCAACGGGCAGCCGCTCAAGGCCGTATTCGAGCGGGTGGCGCAGGCCACCGGCCGCAAGCCCAACAGCATACGCAACTACTATTACGCAAGGGTCAAGGCGGACGAGAGCCTTGCGCCCATGGCGGGCAGCACGGCCTTTGTTCCCTTTAATGAGGAGGAGATCGACTATCTTTTGCGCGAGGTGCTCACGGCACAGGCAAAGGGTATCTCCGTGCGCGCCTGCACGCTGTCTTTGGGCAAGGGCGACACCAAAGCCATGCTTCGCTACCAGAACAAGTATCGATCCCTTCTCAAAGCCGACGCGCCCCGCGTGCGGCGCATGATGCAAACGCTCGCCAAGGAGGGGCAGCCCGTTTTCGATCCCTTTGCAAGCATGCGCATCACGCGCGCGGGACGGCCGAAAAAGCAGGGCAGCCTCGTGGATGCGCTCTGCGGCGTGGTACGGGAGCTGGATCAGGTGGACGGCTTGGATGTGACAGCGTTTTTTGAAAGCCTGGGCGCGCTCGCCGTCAGCGCAAGCCGGGGCGCAAGGGCGCTTCGCACGCTCGAGGAAATGCAAAAGGGCGCTTCAGGCGAGGACGTTTCGGCGCTGTACGCCCGCATCGACGCGCAGGAGAAGGAGCTTCGCGCGCAGCGGGAGCGTTTCAATATGCTGCTCAAGCTCTACCGGCAGCTCGTGGACGTGAACCGGCAGTTTCTGGGGATGACAGGGGTCAGCAAAATGTCCTCCCTCTCCGGCTACATCAGCGACCTGTCCCGCAACGTTGAGGACTGCGAGCGGCTGCTCACGGGGTTGGTATGAGTATGGAAGAAAGCATCCGCGCCGCCGACATCCTCGCGCGCACCGCGCGCCTCGCCGCCGATTACCCCTTCGTGGGGCTGCAAACCATAGGCTACAGCGTGCTGGGTCGCGCGCTGTTCACGCTTTCCATGGGGAGGGGCGCGCCGCAGGTGTACATCAACGCCACGCACCATGGCAATGAATGGATCACGTCGCTGCTGGTGCTGCGCTATTTTGAGGCATACGCCAAGGCTGTCCAGACGGGCGGCGACATAGCCGGCACGCCCGCAAGCGATCTTTTCTACGGCACGACGCTTTTTCTTACGCCGCTCGTCGATCCCGACGGCATGGACATCGCGCTTTCCCAAGCGCCGCCCGACGTGATGGCGGCGGCAAGGCAGCTTTCCCTTACCCAGCCCGCCGTGCCCTTCCCGCAAGGCTGGAAAGCGAACGCCACGGGCACGGATCTCAACCTCAACTACCCCGCGGGGTGGGACACGGCAAGGGAGCTTAAGGCCGCGCAGGGCGTTACAGAACCCGGCCCGCGGGACTATGTGGGCACAGCGCCCCTTAGCGCGCCCGAAAGCCGCGCCGTATACGATTTTACCCGCGCCAAGGATTTTCGGCTGATCCTTGCCTATCACACGCAGGGCGAGGTCATCTACTGGCGCTACGGCACGCAGGATCCGCCGGACGCGGAACGGATCGGGCGGCGGCTTGCCGCAGCCTCCGGCTACGCGTTGGAGGATACGCCCTACCAATCCGCCTTTGCGGGCTACAAGGACTGGTTTATACAGGCGTTTAACCGACCCGGTTATACGGTGGAGGCGGGTCGGGGGCAAAACCCGCTCCCGCTTTCCCAGCTTGACAACATGTACGAAAAAAACGCGCCGCTCCTTACGGCGGCGCTGCTGTCGGCTATGGAATTATAGCTGCTCGCTCAGGCTTAAGAATTGCTCCGGCGCAAGCGCTTCCGCCCGCGCAGACGGTGATATTTTGCAGGCGGCAAGCGCTTTTTCTACAGGCTGTTTGCCGCTGTAGGCCTTTAGATTGTTGGCGATCGTCTTGCGGCGCATGGCAAAGCAGGTCTTGACCAGCGGCGCAAGGTTCGCTTGATACGCGCGCGCGTTGCGCGACAGCGTCACCACCTCCGAATATACATCAGGCCGCGGATAATAGCTTTCCGGCGAGAGCGCAAGCACGCGCGAAGGCGTATAGTAGGCCTGCGAGAGCACCGCCATGGGGCCGTACACGCGCTCGCAGGGCTGCGCAAAAAAGCGGGCCGCCGCCTCCTGCTGCACCATGAGCGTCATGCGCCCGATGGGCAGCGCACAGGAAAGAAGCCGCATGCAGATGGGCGTCGTCACATAATAGGGCAGGTTGCCCACCACATAGATCGCTTCCCCGCCAAGCGCCTGATGAAGTGCCGCCAGATCGGTTTTTAAAAAATCCTCCCGGTACAATAGCAGCGCGTCCCCAAAGCGATCGCGCAAAATGTCCGCCATATGCGCGTCGATCTCCACCGCCGCGACAGCTCTTGCGCGCGCAAGCAGCCCTTCGGTAAGCGCGCCGGCGCCGGCGCCTATTTCCAGCACGCCCTTGCCCTCCACAGCCGCCGCGTCCAAAATGCGGTCGATCGCGTCGGCGTCCACCAAAAAATTTTGCCCCAGCGCCTTGTTGGGCGTGAGGCTATAGGTGTTGAGCATGGCCTGTAAGGCTTGAATCCGCTTGTTTTGCATATGCACCCGCTATTTCATCTTGACCAATATGGTCATGTTGTATTTGGAGCCCCAGCGGCGCGCCTCGCTCTCGGTATTGAACCAAAGATCGATGGCGTTGTTCTTGGGCGCAGCATAGTTGCGGAATGCGCCCGTATCCTGCGCCGTGCCGTAGCCGTAGCCCTTGATGTAGATCTGGCTTCCATAGGGAATGAGCTTGGGATTCACGGCGATACAGCCAAGCTTTGGGCGGGTGCCGGTCGCCGTGCGGCTGCCCTTGCAGTACGCCGTCACGCGATAGACCTCCATCTCGACCCAGCCGTCCTTGCCCGCCTTGGGCGCGGCCTTATAAAGACGCGTTTCCCCCTTATAGCTCGTCTGGTAATGGATCTTGGTGCCCACGCGGGTGACGCGGTCTATCGCAGGCTCCAGCACGACCTGATCCACGACCTCACGCGATACCTCCACGCCGTTTTTGGTCGTGATGCGCTGCGTGACCTGCTTGGCGCCGTTCCTGCCGTCCTGCTCCACTTCCTTTTTTTCCGTGTACCATGAACTGTCCTTGATGGTCACATCTTGAAAATACAGCGTTTTATTGGAGGAGGTATACTTTTCCTCCACGCTGGTATGCGTGATGCGCATGCCGGGCGCAACGTCCGTAAAGGCAAGGTGAGAAAGCTCGTCATCCACATCGTAATGCACCTGCGCCTGACCGAGCGCTTCGCCCACCGTGCCGTCGGCCATATGCAGCACCTGTACCTCGCCGCCCGACGCTACCGCCACGGGGAAAGCCCGCGTGATCTCAATGCTGTCGCCTTCCTGTAAAAGCGTATCCGGTGCGGGCGCAATCACGTCCTCCCGGTTCGTCCGGACGTCGGCCTGCACCAGCAGATCCTCCACCGTGCAGGGCATGACGCAAAGCTTTGTGACACGGCCGCCGTCATTGAGGGTGACGTTGATGCGCCCGTCGGGCTGCAGCAGCGTAAAGACGCACCAACAGATCGAGGCGGACGCGAGCACACCCAGCGCCAGCATTACGATCCATTCATGATCCCGTATGAAATTTCGTTGCCCCAAGGGGCGCAGCTTGATCACTTCCATGTCCGTTTATTTTACCGAATACCCTCCCTTATGTCAATGAACGTCATGTGACAAAGCCCGCGCCGCCGTTTACAGAAGCCGTCCGGCAAGGTATAATAAGCTACATATGGAAGCGAAACGGGTCATCTGCATATTCTTATGTATCGTTATGCTCACAAGCGCATTGGGCGGGTGCGGCATGCGCACCTCCTCCTGCCGGGCAGTGGTGGACGACTATATTTCCTATATCCAAAACGGCGAATATGAGGCGGCCTACGATCTGCTCGCCTCGGACGTGCAGAACCTGACCGAGACGGAAAAGGACGGCCGCATCACCAAGGCAGCCTTTGTGCAAAAGTACAAGGGCATCGCGGAGGTTTTGGAGATCACCGCCGTGGAATACGGCAACGTGGCGCTGGAGGAAGGGGAGATCATCTCCAAGGGCAGCTGCGATATTCTCTATCATTCGGCGCTGATCGGGGATTTCACCGAGCATTGCAGCTTCATCCTCATGCGTGAGGATGGACGATGGTTCATCGAATGGACGCCCGGCATGATATTTGCGGACATGCGCTGGGGCGATACCGTGCGCAAAGCCTCCGTTCCCGCCTCCCGCGGAGAGATCATGGCGGACAGCGAGGTGCTGGCGATGACCGCGGGCACCATCACCGTCTACGCCGTGCCCTCTAAAATAGCGGACGTGGAGCTTTTTGTGGCGCAGGTCGCGCGGCTGCTGGACATGAATCCGGACAAGCTGCGCAAGGCGCTGGAAAAGGCATACAACGACATGGCCGTGCTCAAGACCTATTATACGGACGAATTTGAGGCGTCTACGGAGCAGCAGCTCCTCTCCGTGGACGGTATCGGCGTGGATTACGGCAACTACGGCACGCAGCGCGAATACCCCTACGGCAGCCTGATGGCGCATATCATAGGCTATGTAGGCCCGATAGAGGAATCCCAGCTCGAGACGCTCAACGCGGCACTCACGAGCGAACAGACCCCCTACAACACGGACTCCCTTGTAGGCCGCCTCGGCTTGGAACGGCAGTACGAATCGGCGCTTCGCGGGCAGGAGGGCAGCATCATCTATATCCGCACCGCGGGGGGCAACAACCGGCGCACGTTCTATGAAATCCCCGCAAAAAACGGCAGCGACATCAACCTGACCATCGATATCGAGCTGCAAACGGAGCTGGAGGAGCTGCTCGACCTTGCCTTATACGGCGATACCACGGCGGGCGCGGTGGTGGTGATGAACCCCGTCAGCGGCTGCATCGATGCGATCGCCTCCTATCCCTCCTATGATCTGAACCTCTTTGCGCGCGGCATCAGCAAAACCGATTATAACGCGCTGCTGGAGCAGCCCAACAAGCCGCTCATCAACCGCGTGACGCAAGGCTTATATCCCCCCGGCTCCACCATGAAGGCTTTCACGGCGGCAGCGGCGCTGGACAAAGGCGTGCTCACGCCGGACTACGCCTTTGACGACAGCCAGATCGAAAAGGATTACTGGACGCCCGAAACGTACGGCAACTGGATATGGACGCCCATCAAGCGCACGCATATCAATTACCCCATCGCGGGGCCTCTGAACATGCGCAAGGCGCTGATCCATTCGGACAACATCTACTTTGCAAACGCGGCGCTGCTGCTGGGCTGGGAGCCCTTTCGGGACTATATGGAAAATCTCGGGTTTACGGAGCCCATCCCCTTTGACATCGCCGTTGCAAAGCCGCAGCTTATCAATGAACAGACGGAGGTCAGCTATAAGATGCTGGCGGACAGCGGCTACGGACAGGGCGAGATATTGACAGCCCCCCTGCAACTCGCGGCCATGTTCAGCGCATTCGCCAACGACGGGGATATTCCCGTGCCCCGCCTGATCGAAGGCTTCTATGAGGAGGACGGCTTTTTGTATCGCGCCGTGGAGCATGAGGAAAGCGCGATCTGGAAATACGACGTCATTTCCTCCGACGCCATCATGACGCTTACGCCGATGCTGGAGGACGTGGTAGACCCCACCATCAACGGCACCGGCCGCAACCTTAAGGTGCGCGGCTGCACGGTGGCGGCAAAAACGGGCACGGCGGAGATCGGCAACGACAAAAGCCGCGAGATATCCTGGTTCGTAGGCTATCGCACGGGTGTAGAGGAAAAGGACGAAAGGCTCGTCCTCGTCATGGCGGAGATCCCCACCGGCGATGCCGAGCTTACCTCTATCAAATTTGAAATCGCAAGGCCATTATTGGAAATGTAGGCTTTATCGATCCGCATTGCGCTTGCTCTTGCAAGCGCCCTTTTTTGTTTCATACATGCGCACATCCGCCGCGTGGATGGCGTCCTCCAAGGAATCGTCCCGCCCTGGATGCAGCATGCAATAGCCGAAGCTTGCGCTGACGGGCTGCGGGGGATGATGGACGGCGTTATAATCCTCCAGCGCCTTGGTAAGCGCCGTAACGTAAGCCGCCGCGTACTGTTCGGTCACGTTTGCGGCGATCACGACGAACTCGTCGCCGCCGTAGCGCATGACGACCTCGCCGTGGTGGCGCTGGCTTTTGAACGCGTCCGCAAGCGCCTTGATGCAGCGATCCCCTTCGTCATGCCCATACAGGTCGTTGATCGCCTTTAGCCCGTTAAGATCGGAAAAGAGCAGCATAAGATCCGTCTTTTGATCGATGCTTTCATTCCACACGCGGCCGCCGTACTTTTTAAAGCCCGCCCGGTTGTATACGCCGGTGAGCGCGTCATAGCACCACATGCTGTCAAGCTTTACGATCATGGCCTGCATGAGCTGCTGTTTTTTGATGGTTTCAATGGCGTTGCCGATGTCCGTCATGACGGTATAGAACATCTCGCTGTCCAGCTGCAGCGCGCTGTTGCCGCAGATGCAATAGCCATAGAGATGATCGGCAAAATGGATCGGCGCAAACACATAATAGCCCGCTTTTTGCTTTTCGCGGATATAGGACAGAAACGCGTTCATATCCATAGCCGCGGGCTCTAAAAACACGCCGTTATCGTAGCCCAGCAGCAGCGACGCTTTTTCGTTGCGGCAGTTTTTCGCAATGCTGCTGTCGTAGGTCATGGTTCGCTCCAGCGTGTCCATCTCCCGCTCCGTAAGCACACGGTCGAACACGAACAGGTGGAAGGTATCGCAGGCAAGATCCGGCACATACATCTTGAGCACGTCCTTAAGATCCTCAAAGCACTCCACCATGGTAAGGCCGTGCGCCATGTGCTCGGTGAGGCGCTCCAAACGCTCCGTCTTGTCCAAATTTTGAAAATAGAGTTTTCTAAAAAGCTCCTCCTGCACGGGCTGGCTGTTGCGGCACCCGCAGCTTTCCCTGAACACGGACGCCGTTTTGATATAGATGGGCACATCGATATCCGCGTCCTCAAGCTTGCCCAATATCGCCTGACACGCCATGTAGCCCGAAAGCTGCGGCATGCGGGCTACGGAGGTCAAGGCCGGCACATGATACATGCCCTCGGTATCGTCGTCAAAGCCGGTGATGGCAATATCCTCCGGCACCCGTATGCCCTCGCGGGTCAAACGGTTATACGCGCCCAGCGCGTTTTTGTCGCTGGAGCAGATGATCGCCGTGGGCATGGGCAGATCGGAGGCCATAAACGCCCCGACGGCCGCCTCGCCGTTGAGCTTGCTCCATTCGCCCCAATAGACCCGCGCGGGTTCATAGGGGATGCCGTTTTCCTCCAGCGCCTCCCGATAGGCTGCAAAGCGCGCCTCCGCCTCGGTATTGTCCCGCACGCCCGCGATATAGTTGATGCGCCTGTGCCCATGCACCTGTATCATGTGCAGCACAAGCTCCTTCATAGCCGCCTTGTTGTCGATCAGCACGTTATGCATGCCATGCGTCATGCGCTCAAGGCTCACCGCTGGCACGCCGGATTCCTTGACGCGGCGTTGGATTTCCATCGTCACATCGTCCGTCCAGATGGTGGAGCTTGCCACGATCACGCCGTCATATTGCGAAAAATCAGGCAGGTCGAACACCATGTATTCGCCCACCGTCGTTTTGTTGGACACGTTATATTGCATCTTACAGGTATAGATCACCACATTGCAGTCGTTTTCCGCGGCGCACTCCAATATGCCCGCGATCACCTGATGCGCGTGCGTCTCCGCGATAAAAGTAGACAATACCGCTATGTTTTTCACCCAATAGCCTCCGACGGTCAGATGTGAGCCTGATACGCAGTACAAAATGCACTAAGTGTATTTTATATCAAAATATCACAGAACGCAACCGGAACGCAACCGCTTCATCAGAAATGCTCAACATCCGTGACCGCCGCATCCGTAGCGCCGGCAATGCGCCGGTTCACACTGGGCATGGCGTTCCTCACAAAGCCGATAATCGCCGCCGCCGATGCGCAGCCGCCCGCCGCCGGTAAGATAATCCGCCAGCTTTTTTCTGGCGCTGTTGTAAATGATCTGCACCGTCGGGCGCGACACGCCCATGTGCGCGGCGCACTCCTCCTGCGTCATATCCGCCTTGTCGATCAGGCGAATGACCTCATATTCCTCCACGGTCATGACTTGGGAGGGAACGGTCGCGCCCGGCGCGCCATAGGTCAAAAATTCGTTGATGGGCGGCAGCGCGCACACGTTTTTCCATTTTCTCGGTCTTGCCATGCTTTACTCCATATTGCGGCCATGCGGCCTTCATTAAATAGCATATGCTAATTATTACCGATTCATCATACCCTCATTATTAGCATAAGTCAATAACTAATTCCCATTCCTCGCCGTCTTTCTTTTATTTTCATTTTCCCTCTTTTTTGCCATGCAAATATGTTGAATAGTTTCCATTGACTATCGACACTACATATAGTAATATATCTTTACATCCCATACAACATATGGACGCGCAAACAGGACGCCGGCCTTTGCCCACGGACATGACGGGGCGACCCGCAAACCACAAATATCATCACAATTGAAGGAGAAAGCCGTATGCTAACCAAGATTCGCAAGCGCGACGGTACGATTGTCGCATTTCAACCCGAAAAGATCACCTGGGCTATTTTCAAGGCTGCCAACGCCGTTGGCGGCGACGATTGGGAAAAGGCCGAGGGGCTTTGCGCGCAGGTGCTGGATATGGTACAGCTGCAATACGGCGAGAGCATCGTGGATGTGGAAGCCGTACAGGATATCGTGGAAAAGGTGCTCATCGAAAACGGGCATGCGCGCACCGCAAAGGCGTATATCCTGTATCGTGAAAAACGGCGCGGCGCACGGGAGGCCAACGCCCTCATCGGCGCGACCATCGAGATGTTCTCCAATTATTTGGACGATCAGGATTGGAAGATCAAGGAAAACGCCAACGCGCAAAAATCCATCAACGGCATGAACAACTATATCCGGGAGAAATTCACCCGCCAGTATTGGCTGCATGAAGTCTATCCCGAAGAAATCCGCAACGCTCACATGTCCGGCGATATCCATTTGCACGATCTGGGCTTCTTTGGCCCCTACTGCGCGGGGTGGGATCTCAAGCAGCTTTTGATAGGCGGCTTTGGCGGCGTGCCCGGCAAGGTCGAATCCAAGCCGGCTAAACACCTGCGCTCCTTTTTGGGGCAGATCGTCAACTCCACCTTCACCACGCAGGGCGAAACCGCCGGTGCGCAGGCATGGTCCTCCTTTGACACCTATTGCGCCCCCTTCATCCGCCACGACAATTTGGATTACGAGACGGTCAAGCAGGCGCTGCAGGAATTCATCTTCAATTTGAACGTGCCTACCCGCGTGGGCTTCCAATGCCCGTTTTCCAACCTCACCTTCGATATCGTGCCGCCGCGCACGCTCAAGGATGAGGCCGTCATCATCGGCGGCGTGCCGCAGGAGAGCACCTATGGCGAGTATCAGGCCGAAATGGACATGCTTAACATAGCCTTTTGCGACGTGATGATGGAGGGCGACAGCAAGGGGCGCGTGTTCACCTTCCCCATCCCCACCATCAACGTCACCAACGAATTCAAGTGGGATAGCCCGGTCGTGGACAAGTTCATGGAGATCACCTGCCGCTACGGCATCCCCTATTTCTCCAACTATATCAATTCCGACCTTTCGCCGGAGGACGCGCTCTCCATGTGCTGCAGGCTCAGGCTCAACACCAAGGAATTGCGCAAGCGCGGCGGCGGCCTGTTTGGCTCCAACCCCCTTACGGGCTCCATCGGCGTCGTCACCATCAACCTGCCCCGCATCGCGTATCTTTCCAAGACCGAGAGCGAATTCCGCAGCCGCCTTTGGCAGATGATGAACGTCGCGCGCACGTCGCTTGAGATCAAGCGCAAGACCATCGAGGAGCAAACCGTCAACGGCATGTATCCCTACGCCGCGCACTATCTGCAAAACGTGAAGGATCGCACCGGCTTTTACTGGTTCAACCATTTTAACACCATTGGCCTTGTCGGCATGAACGAGGCATGCCTCAACTTCCTCGGCAAGGACATCACCACGCCCGAGGGGCAGAAGTTTGCCAACGACACCTTGGATTATATGCGCGCCACGCTCACCACCATCCAGGAGGATACGGGGCATGTATACAATCTTGAGGCCACGCCCGCCGAGGGCACGAGCTACCGCCTTGCTAGCCTTGATAAGGAGCGCTATCCCGATATCATCACCGCCGGGGAAAGGGTGCCCTATTACACCAATTCCTCCCAGCTTCCCGTCGGCTTTACGGACGATATCTTTGAGACCTTGGACTTGCAGGATAACCTGCAATGCAAGTACACCGGCGGCACGGTGCTGCACCTGTATCTGGGCGAGCAGATCAAGGATATCAGCATCGCCAAAAAGCTTTTGAAAAAGGCATTCACCAACTATAAGCTGCCCTATCTCTCGCTTACGCCCACCTTCTCCGTCTGCCCCGAGCACGGCTACATTTCGGGCGAGGTATACAGCTGTCCCGAATGCGGGCAGGATACGGAGGTATGGAGCCGCGTGGTGGGGTATCTGCGACCCGTGCAGCATTATCACAAGGGCAAGCAGGAGGAATACCGGCAGCGGGTGAAATACGTCATCAAGCCCGAGGAGCTGCAGGCGCAATGAACATAGCGGGTCTACAAAAAAGCAGCACCATCGATTTTCCGGGGAACCTTGCCTGTGTGCTCTTTACGCCCGGCTGTAATTTGGACTGCTTCTATTGTCACAACAGGGCGCTGCTTACAAACAGCGCCCCTTTGATGCCTATGGAGGATGTGATGGGGTTTTTACAAAAGCGCGCGGGGCTATTGGACGGCGTGGTCGTCAGCGGCGGCGAGCCTACCTTGCAGAATGACCTTACGCCCTTCCTCCGCGACGTGCGCGCGCTGGGATACGCGATCAAGCTGGACACCAACGGGCAGCGGCCGGAGGTTGCGGAGGCATTATTACAAGACGGCCTCATCGATTATCTCGCCGTGGACGTCAAGGCTCTGCCGGAGGATTATCCTATCGTCACGGGCACAGACGGGTATGAAAGCGCCATACGGACGCTGCAATGCGCCATGACGCTGGGCATACCCTGCGAGGGACGCACCACCATGTATCCCGGCCTGCGTCCGGAAAAGCTGATCGCCCTTGCAAAAGCCATGCCGCAGCTACCCCGCTGGCGGCTCAACGTCTACCGTATGCCCGCGGAATACCGTGAGGAGGACGCGCTGAAGCTGCGCCTCCCCGCCATCGCGGAAACCGAAGCGCGGCGCCTGCTGCCAGAGCTTCGCGCCTGTCAGCCGGGCGTGGTGCTGTAGCCTTTATTCCGCCGGCTTGAGCTTATATACACTCCAAAGCATGCCGTCGTTGGCTAGCTTTCCCAGCCAAACCTCCGCATCCATGCAATACAGGCGGTATTGATCCCCCACGCTATAGGCGCGTCTTGTCTCATAAGCGCCTATATCCACAGGCTCGCCCACAAAGTACATTTCCTTCCACGCGTCATCCGTCACATCTATGCACACCGTCTCGTCCGTGCCGTGGGATTCGACGCTTTCCCCCGTGGCCTCGTCCAGTATGGTCAGGCCGTTTTCTTTAAAAACATAAAGCTGCCCCGTGCCCTCAAAGGGATACGCGGAGCTTAACGGGTTCATGTACAGGCATTCTTCAAAGGCATAGGTCTTGCCAAAGGGCGCTTCTTCCTGTTGGAGCGCCGCCTGCTGTGGCGCTTCGGGCGCATCTGTCGGCGCGGGCGCTGTGACAGCGGGCGCGCAGCCCGCAAACAGCAACGCCGCAAGCAATACCATCGACAATCGCTTCATCATGCTATCATTCCTCCACCTTCACATACTTGGCGCTGACCCACGCGGGGCCGTAGGTTTGAAACCAGTCTATGCGATACCATCCGCCGTATCTTTCTTCCAAGGCGACGACGGTTCCCTTTTTGATCCTGCCAAGCGAGGCGTGTTCCGTGCCCGGACCCGTGCGCACATGCACGGTGGAACGCATTTCGCCGCAGCCCAGCTCGCCGCAATCGGCGGCGGGGATGATCTCTACGCCCGGCTGCGCGCTTTCGTCCAGCTTGAGGCATTCGATCGGCACGCAGGACCACCGGTTATTGCTTTTGATCTGCGCCCAATCTCCGGATTGCCCCAGATACGTTACGCGCGCCCCCGCCTCTACCTGACCCAAGGCCGGATAGAGCCGATTCGCGCCCTCCCGCACGTCCGCTTCCGTCACCACCGTGGCGTTGGCTTGGGCTTTATTTGCATCCGGCACGAACACAGCCCGCTGCGCTTCCCAGCTGTCCCCCGCGAAATAGCCGCCCACGGGCGTGCATTTGGCCCATTGCCGCAGCAGCTCGTCCTTCTTTTCCTCCGTGCCGCAATAGAGGAAGATCGCGCCATGGCCATCGGTATAATAGGTATAGGGCAGCTCCGTGGCGGCATACACGCTTTGATCGTCCCGCACAAGCGCATAGCCTTGGATGCAGTCCTTTACCGCCTGCATATCCGCGTGTATGGCGTAGACGTACAGCGTCAGCTTGTCGCCATCCTCAAAAACATAGTGGCACTTGGTCATCTTAGGCCCGTCCGGAAACGCCAGCGCGTTCCCCGCTGTCGTGCGGGTGAACCGGATATCATAGGTGCAAAAGGCGTTGGCCAAGCACCCCTTTAACGTATCCAAGGCATACGGCTCGTTATTCTGCAAGCCCAGCGCAGGAAGCGGCGCCGTGAGCAAGAGCAGCACGGCGAGCAAACCTGTCAGCATTCTTTTATACACGGCACATTCCTCCTCTTGCCATCATGATCTATAAGCATTATCGCACGCGCGCCGCGCGCGGGGTATCGCATGCCCGCATGATTCACCGTTTGTTCACAAGAATTTCTGCGCATTCTATTGCGTTCATGCCCCGCGTGCGCTATGGTCATGGTAAGAATCACAGAAAACGCAGCCCAAGGAGGACGCATGATCACCCTTTTCAACCGCCGCGAGGTTCTCTTGACCTATTCCCTGCAAGCCCAAAGCGACGCTCGCAACGCCTTGCAGGCTGCGGGTATCGACTATATCGTGCGCACGAAGAACACCATGAACCACCATGGCGCTGCCCGCGCGCATACGGGCAGCTTCGCGCAGCGCATGGACGCCGCCTATGAATACAAGATCTATGTGCACAAGGCGGATTATGCCAAGGCGCGCATGGCGATAGGCGCCATGTAGCGCACCCTTATCCATTGCGATTTTCCTTTGCCCTCTTGACGGCAATCTGTATTACTGCTATAGTACAGTTCAACGGAGGATGCGATTTGGACTTTTCGGGATTAAAACTCAATGGCGACGAGCCTGTCTATATCCAGCTTGCGACCCACGTCAAGCGGGCTGTCGCCGCGGGCACGGTGCAGGACGGGGAAACGCTGCCCTCCCGCCGGGAAGTGGCGGCGCGCCTTGGCGTAAACCCCAACACCGTGCAAAAGGCGTTTCGCTTGATGGAGGAGGAGGGATATATCGTCACACCCCCCAACGCGGCCTCCTCCCTTCGCCTGACGCCGGAGATCATGGCGCGCATACAGGCGGAACTAAGCGAGGAATTCGTGCGCGGGTTTGTGAAGAAAGCCCGGCAAAACAAGCTATCTCAAGCGCAGCTTATCGCGCTGATCCAGAAATATTGGGAGGACACGGCATGCGATACTACAAACTGACCAATTTCGTGTATCGATACTTCTTTTTGCAAAACATACTGCTTTGCGCAGGGCTGTTTTTTACGACCCTCGTCCTGCTTTCGGGCTTCGCGGTCGGCAATACGAATAACGCCCTGCACGCCCTGCTGCCGTATGAGAGCATCATCTATCGATCCGGCATGCCCTATGTTTTTGCGGGCGCCTTGTGCTTGCAGGCTTTGCTTACCACCCTTCGCTGCATGGTCGACTTTGGGCGCACGGGCGGCGCAAGCATACTCCTGCTGCTGCCCGGCTCACGAAGGGTCATGATACTCGCCTTCGTGACGGCGGGCATGCTGGGCGCGCTGATGCTCTACGCGGCGCAAACGCTGGGGCTGCTCGCGGCCTATCCTTCCATCCTCTGTAGCTGTCAGGACGCGGTGGACGCAAGCAAAAGCCTGCAGCTGCACGCACCCGTCGCCCGCACCAACGGCTTGTTCTTGGCGATGCTGCGAAGCGATCTTTTTCACATCCTGCTGCCCCAATCCTCTCTGGAGACGCTGCATACGCTGCTGTTGCTGCTCGCCTTTGGCGGCGCGCCCGCGATCGTGCTGTTTTCTTCCGATCAACCGGATAAGCCCCTTTCGGGCGCCATACTCGCCATCTCCACCATAGCGCTCGCCACCTATCTGCTTTGTCTGCGCGGGGCGCTATTGGTAAGTGACGCCGATGCCGACGTATCCCGCCTCATCGTCAAATCGGCATGGCTGCTGTGGCCGCTTGCAAGCGTCTGTAGCGCCATAGGTAAGCGCACGTCCAAGAAGGGAGGCACAAAATGAAAGCGTTTTGCAAGACCTACGCCGCCGCCATCAGCGGCGCGCTATGCCTCATGATCCTCCTTGGCACGACCGTTTCGCTGTTTGCGCGCGCCGACAAGGGAACCTATACCATCGCCAACGTGACAGGGGACGAAGCGTTGCTTGCTTCCCTCACCCTTCCCATGGAGCTGCGCGACGACACGCACACGCAGGAATTGCGCGTGCAGGACGGCACGCTTTTGCACACCTTCCGCAAGCGCGAGATCATCGAAACCGAGATGCACACGGATAACAATATCTACGCGCAGCTTATCCCCGCGCCGGACAGCGTAAGCGTGATGGAAGATTACACCTATCAGGCGGGCATGGAAAAGGGCACGGCCACGCCCTCCCTCAAGCGCACCGTGGATAAGACCATGCTGGTCATGGACGTCATCTATCGCAAATACCGCGCGGGGCTGCTGGATAGCTTGGGCGGTGTGGCATATCAATTCGTCACCATCCCCACGGAGGAGACCTACGACGCGGCGCCTGTGGCATTTATCTACACCCATGAGGACAGCAGCGTGGACGCAGCGGGCAATCCCCTATACTACCACAGGGGGCTTGCGGAGGAAATGGATACCGCGTTTCTCGCGGCGATCAACGCCGTCCAATCCAATTGTATAGCGGTGCTGCATGACAGCGTATATGCGCTCACGCCCTGCCTCCCCGCGTGCGGGGGCAACGCCGCCGTGTACCGGGTGGAGGACTGGCAGCCGGACAGCTATACCATAGAGCCGGAAACGGTGGAGGGCTACGCCTTATTGCCCATAGAGACCCTTTCGCAGGGCAAGGCTACACCCATCTTCCGCTTCCCGGCGGCGGGTGTGCGAACGCTGCGGCTGGACGCGGTGGACGGGCTTTTATGCCTGCTGCTCGTGGAAAATGATACATTGACGCTGCGGGTCTATACGCCGGAGGGCGAGCTGCTGCGCCGGGTGGAGCTGGGGCGCTATACGGCGCAGGATGAGGTGTGGACGGACGCCGTCGTCACCCATGACGGCGCAAGCGTGCTCTGCTACCGCTTGCAGCAGCGCAGCCGCGTCTATGACAAAGATATACGCGCCTATGTGGATGCGGGCATGGAGGATATGCTCTATGCCGTGGATCTGCAAACGGGCACGCTGCTCTCAAGCCTTCAGGACGAATGGAGCTCGATGGATTTCGGCTTTGCAAAGGGACGCTGGGTGCTATCCACCCAAGGGACGCTTCGCTTGCAAGGGGACAGCTTCATCGCCTACGAAGCCCGCTTCCTCATACTGGACGCGCAGGGTGAAACGCTGTGCAGCTTCGATGTGCAAACCGACGCGTGGCAGGATCAAATCAGTCAGCTGCAAAGCGAATATGATCTGTCGCATGGGGACTACCGGTTGAATAGCATGCAAAAATACAGGACGCTGCATGTGGATATGGGCGGCCTTACATGGGGGGCTTGAAGATGCTGGAAATAGAAAAGCTAAGCTACAGCTACGCCTATGACGAGAAGGTGCTCAGGGATGTAAGCCTGTCGTTGGGTAAGGGCGAGATCGTGGGGCTGCTCGGCGAAAACGGCGCTGGCAAGACGACGCTATTTAAGTGCGTGCTGGGGCTGCTGCCGCATCAATCCGGCACGGTGCGCTTGGACGGCGCGCCCCTTTATACCCAGCGGGAGCGTATCGCCTACATCAGCGGCGAGGGCGCCTGTGTGGGTCGCCTCACGCCCGCGCAGACGGGCGAATTTCTCGCGCAGTTCTATCCCCGCTTCCACGCCGAGCGCTACAAAAAGCTGTGCCGCTTTTTCGAGCTTGCCGACCGCCCCGTCATGGAAATGTCCAAGGGCGAGCGCGCCAAGGCGGAGCTTGCGGCAGGCTTTTCACGGGGCGCCGATTACATCCTCATGGACGAGCCGTTCAACGGCAAGGACGTATTTACCCGGCAGGATTTCCTGCGCATCATCGCGGGGATGCTGGATGGAGAGACCATCCTCATCTCCACGCACCTTGTCAGCGAGGTGGAAAGCTTTATCGACCGCGTGCTGATCCTGCATAAGGGGGAGCTCGTTGCGGACGAGAGCATGGACGCACTGCGGCAGCGCACGACGCTGCTCGATCTTTTGCGGGAAAAGATCGGCTACGATGAAAACCGCGTCATGGCGTTTTGGGAATAACCCAATCGCCATAACGCGGTTCATGATAAACGCTTGATTCTGTTCTGTATTACGCTTCGTCCTTCGCGTCGTTCTTCATATGAAACAGCAGGCACAAAAGGCTGTCGCTTAAATTGACGCTCTCCACGGGTATATCGGATATCACATCCTCGGGCGCAAAATTCCATACGCCCTTGATGCCCGCCGCGGCCATGCGCTCCGTCATGCCCTGCGCGACGCTGCGGCGCGCCGCGATGATGCCGATATCGATATCGTTTTCCCTGATGTAATCCTCCAGCGCGTCCACATGCAGCACGGGTCGTCCGTTGACCTGCGTGCCGACGACGCGCTCGTCGATATCGAACAGCGCCCGCACGCTCACGCCGTCCCGTTCAAAGCCCTCAAAAAACGCCAGCGCCTGCCCGATATGCCCCGCGCCTATGACGATGGCGGTATGGCGCGTATCGTCGGTAAGTATCTTGCGTATCTGATCCAGCAGCGTTTTGACATTATAGCCGTACCCCTGCTGGCCAAAGCCGCCAAAGCAGTTGAAATCCTGCCGCACCTGCGAAGGATTGAGCCGCATGCGCGCAGCAAGCTCGCTCGACGAGATACGCTCCGTGCCCAGCGCCTCCAAGCTTAATAAATTCCTGTAATACTTCGGCAAACGGCGTATGACCGCCTCCGAAACGCGCTTTTGCTGCATACTCGCCTCCGTTCCATGGGATGAAAATGCTCGTTTTTTTCATTATACCGCACAAAGCACGAAAGGAGCAAGAATTATCGTTAAAATAATGGCAATCTTATTGCGTTATACATTTAGGACAGCGGTGAAAACGTAGCCGCGTCCTCCTTGACAGCCCAGCTGCCCGACATGCCGCCGTGCGCGGCGCCCAGCTCCACATGCAGCATGGCAATACCCTGATCGAGCCTGCCAAAGCCGAAGTTAGCGCCGGTGCGCACCACGCTGATGCTTTCTCCCTCGACGCGGAATTCCCACGGCTGCCCGTTTACGGCGGACGGCGCAAGCCGCGCGCAGGAAAGGGCGAGCTGCTGCCATTCGGGCAGCTCGATCAGCGCCTCCTGCGAAAGCCCCGTCAGCGCCGCCAAGGTTTTGCGTGGTCTGCCCACATAGCTTTCCCCCGGCTTGCCAAACGCGATGACGGCGGCCATGCGCTCGTCCTTATTCACTTTGATATGCGCCGTGGCGACGCCCTTTTTATAAGAGCCGCCCAACCAGCAGGTGCCTAACCCCAGCGCCGTGCACTCCAATATAAAGCTTTCGCCTATATAGCCGCAGCGCAAAAGGTCGTCGCCCGTATAGATCAGCGCTGCAAAGCAGGGCGTGCCCTTGACCTTGCCGCCGCCTAAGAAGATGGGCTTGAAAACGCGCGCGTCCTCCCCCATCACCAGCCGGACGTCGTCGCCGGAGAGCATCTTCGCGGTTTGCGCGAGCGCCTCCATGTCCGCTTCCTCCGGTGCGCCGCCGTATTTGCGCATGGAAAAACGCTGTCCCGTCGCCGAATACCACCGTTCCATCGTATAGCTCATGCTTCCTCCCCGCGCGCTTTTTTGAGCGCCTTGTCGATGTACACGCCCGTATAGCTCCCCTTGGCCTTGGCCACCTGCTCCGGCGTGCCCGTGGCGATCACCTCGCCGCCTTTGTCGCCGCCCTCGGGGCCAAGGTCGATGATATAGTCCGCCGTTTTGATCACATCCAGATTGTGCTCGATCACCAGCACGCTGCTGCCCGTTTTGCAAAGCCGCTGCAATATGACGATCAATCGCTCCACATCCGCCATGTGCAGACCCGTCGTAGGTTCGTCCAGCACATAGAGGGTCTTGCCGGTGTCCTTTCTTGAAAGCTCCGTCGCAAGCTTGACGCGCTGCGCTTCGCCGCCCGAAAGCGTGGTGGAGGGCTGCCCGAGGCGGATGTAGCCCAAGCCCACGTCGTAGAGCGTTTGCAGCTTGTTGGCGATGCGGGGGATGGGCTTGAAAAAGTCCAGCGCCTCCTCCACCGTCATATCCAGCACCTCCGCGATGTTTTTGCCCTTATAGCGCACCTCCAGCGTTTCGCGGTTGTAGCGCATGCCCTTGCACACCTCGCAGGGCACATAAACGTCGGGCAGAAAATGCATCTCGATCTTGATGATACCGTCGCCGTGGCAGGATTCGCATCTTCCGCCCTTGACGTTGAAGCTAAAGCGGCTGCTGTTGTAGCCGCGCATTTTGGCGTCGGGGGTGATGGCGAACACGCCGCGTATCAGGTCAAACAGACCCGTATAAGTGGCGGGATTGCTGCGCGGCGTGCGCCCGATGGGCGACTGATCGATGTCGATGACCTTGTCCAGCTGCTCCACGCCCTTGATCTCGTCGTAAATGTCGCCGATGCGAAGCTTGGCGCGGTTGAGGTCGCGGCGCAGGGTATTTTTGAGCACCTCGTTGACAAGGCTGGATTTGCCGCTGCCGGATACGCCCGTCACACAGGTGAAAACGCCCAGCGGCACGTCCACGTCGATGTTTTTCAAATTATTGGCGCGCGCCCCCTTGATCTTAAGCCAGCCCTTGGGCTTGCGCCTTTTTTCGGGCAGGGCGATCTGCCGTTTGCCCGAAAGGAACTGGCCTGTGATGGAAGCCTCCGTCGCCATGACCTCCTGCGGCGTTCCCTCGGCGATGATGCGCCCGCCGTGCTCGCCCGCGCCGGGGCCTATATCCACAAGGTAATCCGCCGCGAGCATGGTTTCCTCGTCATGCTCCACCACGATGAGCGTATTGCCCAGATCCCGCATGTTTTTGAGGGTGTTTAGCAGCAGCCCGTTATCCCGCTGATGTAAACCTATGCTGGGCTCGTCCAGAATATACAGCACGCCCACCAAGCCGCTGCCAATCTGGGTCGCCAGACGTATGCGCTGCGCTTCGCCGCCGGACAGCGTCCCCGCCGCGCGGGAAAGCGTAATGTAGCCTAAGCCAACGTCGGACAAAAAGCGGAGCCGGGAGGAAAGCTCCTTGCGTATCTGCATGGCGATCATGGTTTCGGTGGGGGTTAGCGCAAGGCCGTCGATAAACGCGCGCGCGCGCTCCACCGTCATATCGCTCAATGCCGCGATGGAAAGGCCGCCAACGGTGACGGCGAGCACCTCGCGCTTTAGGCGCTTGCCGCCGCAGGCGGAGCAGGGCACCATGGTCATGTAGCTTTCCAGCTCTTGCTTGGAATAGTCCGACTGGGATTCCTTATAGCGCCGCTCCATATTGGGGATGATGCCCTCAAACGCCGCGTCAAAGGTGCCGCTGCCGAATTCCTTTTCGTAGGCGATGTGCAGCTTTTCCCCCTTCGTGCCGTAAAGGATGGCGTTTTGCGCCGCCTCGCTCAATTCCCCAAAGGGCGTATCCAAGGAAAAATCATACTTCTTGGCAAGCGCCGAAAGATACATGCTTGCAATGCTGCCCTTGCTGCTGCTCTGCCACCCGCCCACGGATATGGCGCCTTTTTTCAAGGAAAGAGTAGGATCGGGTATGACCAGCGCCGGATCGATCTTCATAAGCACCCCAAGGCCGCCGCACGCGGGGCACGCGCCAAAGGGGCTGTTGAAGGAGAACATGCGGGGCGTGAGCTCCTCGATGGAAATGCCGCAGTCGGGGCATGCATAGTGCTGGGAATACATCGTCTCCACACCGTCCACGTCGGTTTTGCAAAGCCCCTCGCCAAAGGAGAAGGCCGTTTCCAGCGATTCGCTAAGCCTGCCGCGCACGCCCTCCTTGATGACGAGCCTGTCCACCACCACGTCGATGGTGTGGTTGAATTTCTTGTCCAGCGCCGGCACTTCGTCGATGGGATACACCACGCCGTCCACCTTGACGCGCACATACCCGTCCTTGCGAATTTGATCCAGCACCTGCCTGTGCTCCCCCTTGCGGGCGCGCACGGCGGGTGCTATGATCTGCACCTTGGTGCCCTCGCCAAGATCCAGCACCGCGTCCACGACCTGATCGAGGCTTTGGCGCTCTATGGGTCTGCCGCATTCCGGGCAGTGCGGGATGCCGATGCGCGCATAGAGCAAGCGCAGATAATCGTGTATCTCCGTCACCGTGCCCACGGTAGAGCGCGGGTTGTTGGAGGTGCTTTTCTGGTCGATGGAGATGGCGGGGGAAAGCCCGTCGATATACTCCACGTCGGGTTTGTCCATCTGACCCAAAAACTGCCGGGCGTAGGAGGAGAGGGATTCCATATAGCGCCGCTGCCCCTCGGCATAGATGGTGTCAAACGCAAGGCTTGATTTGCCGGAGCCTGAAAGGCCGGTAAACACGATGAATTTATTGCGGGGCAGAACGAGCTCCACGTTCTTGAGGTTGTGCTCGTTCGCCCCTTTGATATGTATAACTTCCTGCATAGCTTCCTTTGTCCTTTATTTCCTTGTGCGACCCCACGATTTGCGGCCGCTGCCCGGCGTGCCGGGCTTGGGTGTGGCGGGCTTGTCCGGATTGCCCTTGAGCTTGAAAAGCTCGTCGCGCAGCTTCGCGGCGGTCTCAAATTCCAGCTCCGCGGCAGCCTGCCGCATTTGCGCCTGCAATATTTCTATCCGCGCCGCCCGCTCGCGTTCTGGCAACTTATCCGCGTCGCTTCCCGCCTTGGAGCTGATCTCCAATACGCTTCGCACAGCCTTTTGTATGCTCTGCGGCGTGACGCCGTTCGCTTCGTTATATGCCTGCTGCTTGACGCGCCGCCGCGCCGTCTCGTCCATACAGCGGCGCATGGAATCCGTGATGACGTCCGCGTAGAAAATGACGCGCCCGTCCACGTTTCGCGCCGCGCGCCCCACGGTCTGTATAAGCGATATGGAGGAGCGCAAAAAGCCCTCCTTGTCCGCGTCCAGCACCGCAACCAATCCCACCTCGGGCAGATCAAGACCCTCGCGCAAAAGGTTGATACCCACCAGCACGTCGAATTCGCCCAATCGTAAATCCCTGATGATCTCCATGCGCTCGATGGTCTCGATATCCGCATGCATGTAGCGCACCTTTACGCCCAGGCCGTCAAAATATTCCGTCAGCGTCTCCGCCATGCGCTTGGTAAGCGTCGTCACGAGCGTACGATACCCTTTTTGCGCCATCAGGCGTATTTCGCCCAAGAGATCATCCACCTGCCCCTTGACAGGCCGCACCTCGATCACGGGGTCAAGAAGCCCCGTGGGGCGAATCACCTGCTCCGCCACCTGCGTGGCTAACGAAAGCTCGTAATCGCCGGGCGTCGCGGATACGCAGATCATCTGCTTCCATCGCCCGTTGAACTCGTCGAAGGTAAGGGGCCGGTTGTCCATCGCGGAGGGAAGCCGGAAGCCGTATTCCACAAGGCTTTCCTTGCGGGCGCGATCCCCCCGGTACATGCCCCGCACCTGCGGCAGCGTGACGTGGGATTCGTCCACCAGCAGCAGAAAATCATCCGGGAAATAGTCCATCAGCGTATAGGGGGGCTGCCCCGGAGAACGCCCGTCAAAATAGCGGGAGTAGTTTTCAATGCCGGGGCAAAAGCCGATCTCCCGCATCATTTCCATGTCGTAGTTGGTGCGCTGCTCGATGCGCTGCGCCTCGATCAGCTTGTTTTCCGCCTTGAATTTGGCGACCTGCGCGTACATGTCCTGCTCGATCTGCGCCATGGCGGCCACCATCTTATCATGCCCCGTGGCGTAATGGGTAGCCGGGAATATGGCGACGTGGGCTCTATCCAGCATGATCTCGCCGGTCGCCAGATGGATTTCGCTGATGCGCTCCACTTCGTCGCCGAAGAATTCCACCCGCAGCGCCTTGTCAGACCAATTCATGGGGAATATTTCCAGCACGTCGCCCTTGGCGCGGAAGGTGCCGCGCGCAAAGTCGAACTCATTGCGCTGATACTGTATTTCGACCAGCCGGCGTATGACCTCGTCCCGCTCGATCTGCATGCCGCGCCGCAGCGAAATGGAGAGCTTTAAATACTCCTCCGGATCGCCCAAGGCGTAAATGCAGCTTACGGAGGCCACAATGATCACGTCCTTGCGCTCGTTGAGAGCGCAGGTCGCGCTATGCCTGAGCTTATCGATCTCGTCGTTGACGGTGGAGACCTTTTCGATATAGGTATCCGAAGCCGCGATGTAGGCTTCGGGCTGATAGTAGTCGTAATAGCTTACAAAATATTCCACGGCGCTGTCCGGGAAGAATTCGCGGAATTCCGAACAGAGCTGCGCCGCGAGCGTTTTGTTGTGCGCCACGACCAGCGTGGGCTTTTGCACGCGCTCGATGACCTTGGCCATGGTGTAGGTCTTGCCGCTGCCCGTAACGCCCAGGAGCACCTGCAAACGGTCGCCCCGCTCCACGCCGTGGCTCAACCTATCGATGGCCTCCGGCTGGTCGCCCAAGGGCTGAAAGGGCGATTTGAGAACGAATTTATCTTCCATTATACCTCGAAATCCACCGACACGGAGGATTCCATGACGCTGTGGATGTAGTCGCGCACCGCGACGTGCGCGGGATGCTCCTTGTAGGCATTCAACCCCGCAAGATCGTCAAAGGTGCAGATCGCGCAAAGATGATAGGAGCGCTTGCTGTCCAGCACGTCCACCCCCACCTCCATATCCTTGAGAGAGGGCACCTTGCCCTTGAGGGATAAAAGCATGGGTCTGATCTTCTCCGCCTCCGCCTTGTCGTTGTATTTATGACACACGATATGCCGTATCATGTCGATTCCTCCTTCTTTTTATTGCTTATTCATTCAGTGCGTAAATGTGCGCAAGGCCGTCCAGCGTCAGCGTCGGCACCACCTTGTCGATGGCGTGGGTGCCGTCGGCGATCATGCTGGCCATGCCGCCCGTGGCGACCACCGTGCAGGAGCACCCCGCCTCCGCCTCGATCTTGCGTATGAGATAATCCACCTGCCCCACAAAGCCGCGCGTAAGGCCGGAGCGTATGCCGTCGGAGGTATTGCGGCCAATGACCTTGGCAGGCTTGATGAATTCCTCCTTGTTGAGCATGGAGGCTTTTTCCACCAGCGCGTCGGAGGACACCATGATGCCGGGGCAGATCACGCCGCCGATCAGCTCCGCATGGTCGTCGATGACCGTGAAGGTGGTGGCGGTGCCAAAGTCCACCACGATGGAGGCGCCGTTTAGCGCATACGCGGCGACCGCGTTGCAGATGCGATCCGTACCGAGCTTTTTGGGGTCGTCGTAGGCGATCCTGATATCGAGCTTCAAATCCGGGCTTACCTGCATCAGCCGCACGCCCTCAAAATAGAGGGAGCACATATGCTCGATGGTATAATTGAGAGAGGGCACGACAGAGGAGAAGATGATGCCGTCCACATACGTCTTATCGATGCCCAAATGACGAAAAAAGCTTTCCACCTGTATGCCGTACTCGTCCGCTGTGCGTCCGCGTTCCGTGGTAAGCCGCCATGAATTTTGCAGCTTGCCTTCCTTGTAAAGCCCCGTTTTGATGTTGGTATTGCCGACGTCCAGTGCAAGAAGCATATTGCCCTCCCTTTTTTCCGTTGATCGTTCTCTATTATAGCGGTTTTGCGCCCATGCTGCAATATATTCAGAAAACCCGCGCTTTCTTTGCTTTACATTGCCTGCGGCAACCCCTATAATTATAGGGTATGATATTTTGGCCGATTAGGGCGCAGGGATAAGGAGAGTGCGATGGAATACGATACCGGCTACGAGCCGCGGCAGAAAAAAACAACGCAGGGCCACACCGCACGCGTCGTACTGATCACACTGTTGGTCGTTGCGCTCATCATGGGCGGCGTGCTTTTGACCTTGAAAATTCTCAACGACAAGGAGGAGGCCGCGCGGCAGGCCATCATCCATTCCGATCTGTTCCACCCCGGCATCGAGGTGGGCGGCGTCGATGTAAGCAACATGACCTATGCGAACGCCGTAACGGCGTTACAGGCAAAGCAGGATGAGGCGCTTGCGGACATGCGCTTCCTTTTTACCTGCAACGGCAGCAACTATACGGCGGACAGCACCTATTTCCTCGTATCCTCCGATGCGGATGAACAGCTTAAGGCCGCGTTCACGCTGGGGCGCGAGGGAACGCTGGAGCAATTGCAATCGGAGCTTGCGGATATCGCCGCAAACGGCCGCAGCTTTGACGTGACCTACACCATAGATCCGGACGGCGCAAAATTTGAGGCGCTGATCCAGACCATCAGCCAGAAGATCGATAAAGACCCGACCGAGGCGACCTACACCGTCAAGCAGCTTCCTATTGATCCCGATACGGGCGGCATCGCCTGCTTTAACATAGGGCTGCCCAGCGAGGAGGCGATCAAGGAGGGCGCAACGCCGGTTACGGACGTGCGCGATCTTCGATTTGACTTCATCGAGGGCGAAAACGGCTGGGGCGTCAAGCATGACGAATTATACGATACCGTTGTTGCGCGCACCAAGGCGCGCGAATGGGGTACCATCGAGGTGCCCCTGGGCGAGATCCCGCCCGTGGTCACGATAGAAACGCTCAAGCAGTCGCTCGTGCTGCGTTCCGAATCCATCACCAAATACGCCGGTTCCTCTAACCGCGTATTCAACATCAAGAAGGCCGTGGGCAGCCTGTATGGGCTCGTGCTGCAGCCCGGCGAGAGCTTCAGCCATAACACGGCGCTGGGGGATCGCACCGAGGAGGGCGGCTGGAAGCTGGCGCCCGCGGTGATCGGCGGCGGCGCCAACCATGAGGATCAGCCCGGCGGCGGCGTTTGCCAGACCTCTACCACGCTTTATCAGGCGGTGCTCATGAGCGATCTGCAGGTGGACGCCCGCAAGGGTCACAGCACCATGTCCTCCTATGCGGAGGGCGGGCTGGACTGCACGATCGCAGACTCCACCACCGGCAACATCGATTTTCAGTTTACCAACAACACGAATGCCCCGATCTACATCTTCATGTGGCTGGAAACCAAATCCAAGCGCTGCCACGCGGAGATCTACGGCGAACCTTTTGCGGACGATTTCGATCATATCCAGCTTTATTCGGAGCTGATCGAGACCATCCCGCCCACGGCAGACGTCTATACGCAGAATCCGCAGCTGTTCGCGCCCTATTGGCAGCAGCGCAATTCCGCCAAGGAGGGATATTCCTTTGACGCGTACAAGCTCTATATGATGGGCGATACGGAGGTGCGGCGCGTCAAGATAGACAACACCGTTTACAAGATGCACCCCGCGCGCTTCTACGTCTGGCCCACATGGGCGGGCGAGGCGCTCGATCCGCTTTATCAGCTTCCGTATCAGTATACGGATTGATGTTTTTTTGCGGCAAAGGTCATTCGGCCTTTGCCGCTTTTTTGAGGCACCCGGATCGATTTTCCCTTTTGCGCCGCTAAAATTCCGCAATTTTCAGTGCATTTTTCAAATCGTTTCTTGTGAAGTGTACCATGATGCGTTATACTATGATTGTATATCGATATCTCATTTTGATACTATCGTGTCGGTCGGCGTCTGCAAGGATCGCTGATCCGCCCTTTTTTAAACCGCCTATCCTGATTCGTTGATCTGGAGGAAACAGCATGACCGCTGAAAGCAGCAACACAAGGTCAAATGAGCAAAAAGATGTCGTCTATTTGTCCATGCTTGACGCCGTGCCGGGCGCGTTTGCGATTTGCCGCGTGGAGGAGGGGGCGCTCGTTACCGAATTTGCAAACTCCGCCATAGGTGAGCTTGTTGGCTTATCGCAGGAGGAGCTTTTGCAAACGGAGCCCAAGGACTGGATTTACGCGGACGACGCAGCGCTGTTTCGCAGCACCTTTCGCCGTGCCGCCGCGAAGCAGGAGGGCTTTTCCGCCATGTGCCGCACCCGCCGCCGCGCGGACGGCTCTATGGCGCGCATCTATGCCGAATACCTGCCGCGCGTCGCCGCGGACGATACGCTGCGCTATTTTATCCGCTACACCAACATCACCGAAAAACGTCTGCAGGAATTGGAGCAGGACAATCGTTTCAACGACGTCATGCAAACCATGGCCACAGGCTTTGCTATCATCAGCCTGGAGCCCAACGGGCGCTGTCCCGTGCTCTACATCAATCCCGCCATGTGCAAGCTGTTGGGCGGCACGCAGGAGGAGATTCTTGCCATCTATAAGCATGATGTGCTGCTCGGCGCCCATCCGGAGGACTTGCCGCACCTGACGGCGCAGCTTCAGGAGGATATTCTGGGCGACAACGATTCCTCCTCCGTTTGCAGGATCAAGGATTGCAAGGGGAAATATATATGGGTGCAGATCGCGTCGCGCTGTGTGCGCACCGGCGGACGGTCATACCTGTATTGCTCCTTTGCGGATATCTCGGAATTCTTAGAAAAGGAAGCCCTGCGCCGCGACAAGGAGGATCTGGAGGATCATCTCGCGGGTGTGGCGCGTTTCCTCAGCTGTGATATGTGGACCTACGACATCGAAACGCAGGTCGTTCATCAATTTAAAAAAATGCCCGCCTTCCCCAATCTCTCCACCATCATTGAAGGCGGCTGCGACAGCCTGCTAGAGGGCGTACCCGTTCATCCCGACGATGTGGAGCAGTACCGGGACGTGTTCCGCCGCATCCATTTTGGCGAGGAAGTCATCATCTCGGAGTTCCGCATATTGGAGAATTACGCCCATCTTCGAGCCGGCTGGGTTCGGCAGATCTATACGGTCAAAAAGGACGCGTTCGGCGAGCCTATGGAAGCATGGGGCATCGCCGTGGACGTCAACGATGAAAAACAGGCGCGTGAGAAATACGAGACGCAGCTTTTCCGCCGCACATCGGTAGACGCGAGCGCGTTAGGCTACACCTGCTGGAACCTGACGCAAAACGCGGTGCTGCTGCTGGACTTCAAAAACATACCGCCCAAGACTGCCGCACCCTATCTGGGCGCGTCGCTGGACAGGATGCTGGAGCTGGCGCAGGACAGGCTGACGCTGACCATCACGGACGCCGAGCGCATCTTTCGGCTTGTCAACCGGAAAAGCCTGCTGGAAGCCTTCCGCAACGAACGCCCCGTCAGCTGCGAATGCCAGTATATAGACAAGGACGGCGATTTCCGCTGGGGGCGGGTCGAGGTTTCCTTCCTCGTCGAGCCGGCCAGCAAGGACGTGCTCGCTTTCGTGCATATCTTGGACATCACGGACAAGAAGGTGGCGCAGGATCTGATCGAATCCACCGTGCGCTATGACTACGAGGTGGTGGGACGCGTAGACGTGCTGCGCGACAGCGTGATCCACCTTGTCACCAGCGACAAGCGCGTCGCCGGCATACAGGACAAGGCGCGTGTCAGCGACCTTGTGGGAAAATTCCTCCCCTATGTCCGGGAGGAGGATCGCGCCCGCTTCATCTCCTCCTTCGATGCGCGCAATATTCTTAAGGAGCTGGCGCAGAAGGATACCTACGAATTCACCGTGCATGCAGAGGATGCGGACGGCAACATTCGCGTCAAGCGCATACGCTTTGCCGATTATGACAGGCAGCGCGGTTTGCTGCTTTATACCCGCAGCGACATCACCGAAACCATCACCCAGCAAGAGCAGCAGCAGGACGCGTTGGCAGCGGCGCTGCAGGCAGCCGAAAACGCGAACGCCGCCAAAACGGAATTCTTCTCCCGCATGAGCCACGATATCCGCACGCCCATGAACGCCATTATGGGCATGACGCTGCTCGCCTCCCAAAGCCTTGGCGACGATAAGGCGGTGGGCGAATATTTAAGCAAAATCCACACCTCCTCGCGCTTCCTTCTGGCTCTTATCAACGACATACTGGATATGAGCCGCATCGAAAGCGGCAAGCTGCAGCTTCGCAGCGAGCCCTTTGACATGGCGGAGCTTTTAAGCGCCATCAACGAGATCATCGCCGTGCAGGCAGGCAGCAAGGCGATCCATTTTGAAAGCGTGTTCCATGCCTCGCTGGATCGCCGCTATATCGGGGATCGGATGAAGCTTGAGCAGATTCTGCTAAACGTCCTGGGCAACGCGATCAAATTTACCGACGGCGGCGGCAGCATCACCTTTGACGCCCGCGAGCTGGAACGCACCGACGACGTCGCCACGCTGCGCTTTATCGTCACCGATACCGGTATCGGCATAAGTGAAACGTTTTTAGAGCACATGTTCGAGCCCTTTTCACAAGAAAACGCGCGCCCCGCCATCAACGGCGGCACAGGGCTGGGCATGGCCATCACCCAACGCCTCGTCGAACGCATGGGCGGCGGGATCCAGGTGCACTCCGTACAGGAGGAGGGCACAGAATTCACCGTAACCCTATGCCTTGGCGTCACAAAAGACCGCGCGCAGCATCCGGAGGAAGAAGCGCCGGCGCAAGCCGTTCCGCTTGCAGCGCTTGATTTTACAGGCCGACGCGTGCTCTTGGCGGAGGATCATCCGCTCAACATGCAGGTTGCCCAGCGTCTTTTGGAGCATGAGGGCTTTGTTGTGGACACAGCCGAAAACGGCCAGCTGGCGATTGACGCCTTTGCCGCCTCAAAAGAGGGCTGCTACGACGTCATTCTCATGGATATCCGCATGCCCGTCATGGACGGTTTGGCGGCCACCAAAGCCATTCGCGCCCTGGAGCATCCCGACGCGAAAAGCATCCCCATCATCGCCATGACGGCCAACGCCTTTGAGGAGGACGTAAAAAAGAGCCTTGCGGCGGGCATCGACGCGCATCTTGCCAAGCCCATCGAGCCCGATATGCTCTTTCAAACGCTTTACAAATTCATCAATAAAAAGTAGAGACGGCTATCTTTCGGCGGGGGTATCCCCCGCCGCTTTCTTTTGCCCTTCGTAGGGGTCGATCGCATATTGCTGTATCACGGGATTGACCGGCGCGCACACGCCAGCTTCGCTTGAACCGGTGCTTCTTGCTCTACGCTTCCGCTTCCCAGAACAATTCGTCCAACGTCTTGCCCAGCACCCGGCAAATGGCGATGCACAGGCGAATGGTCGGGTTATAATCCCCCATCTCGATGGCGTTGATGGTTTGGCGGGAGACGTTCACCGCGTCGGCCAGCTGCTGCTGGGAAAGATCCAACGCCGCGCGGGCGGATTTCAGGCGCAGATTTTTCATGGCTACACCTGCCCGTCCCGCTCTTTACGCCGATCCAAGGCGCGCTTTAGCGCCATCATGGCGATGATCACGGCCAGCATCACGGCGATCACCAGATTCACGCAGCGATAGGTGAGCATGCCGTTTTCCACCATGCTGTCCGATGCGTGCAGATACATGCTCGCCGACCCAAGGTTCGCAAGCATGATCAGCCCCATGATCAAATAGGTATTGCGCGGCGGCTCCCGAAAGGACATGTAGGCGTCCTGCCAGATGCAGATCGTCGCAAACACCAGCGTGGATACGCAGATGCCCAAGAACGCGCAGGTCATCGTATCGCACCAGCGGATACCCGTCATTTGATCGAATACACCCACAGCGCACGCATAGCCGATGGCTGTAAAAAACGCGTACTTATACGCCGTGCCCTGCGCAAGCTTCTGCCGCTCGTCATATTCACGCTTGTTAACGCCGGTGCGCTTCCTGACGATATACGCGATCACGCCGAACAGCAGGATGCACACCGCCATGCCGACCACCATGCCCCAAATGTATGCTTTACTTCTTACCATGTTCTTCGTCCTCCTTAATTACATGGCATATTGTAAAGCATACATTTTGTTTTGTCAACTATATTTTACAAAATATCAAGCAGCTTTCTATTTCTTGGTTTTTGGGGTGAAGATGACGGCGTTGAGGTAGCCAAACAGGATCGCCGCGGCCACACCACCCGCCGTCCCCTTGATGCCGCCCGTGAAGGCGCCCAGCACGCCCTCCTGCGCGGCTCCCTCCATGGCGCCCTTTGCAAGCGCGTAGCCAAAGCCCGTGAGCGGCGTTGTCGCGCCCGCGCCGCCCAGCTTTACCAGCGGCTCGTACAGGCCAAGCGCCGTAAGCGCCACGCCCGCCGTGACAAAGATCACCAGAATGCGCGCGGGCGTAAGGCGCGTGAGGCTGATGAGCAGCTGGCCGATCACGCAGATCGCCCCGCCTATTACAAAGCACCATACATAATCCATCAACGAGCTCATACGCTCCTCCTTTCCAACACCACGGCATGCGCGATGCCGGGTATACTGTCGCTTTGCATGGTAGCAGTGGGGCTCAACAGCGCCCCCGTCGCCATGATGATGGCACGTTTGAAATCGCCCGCCTCCATGCGTTTGAGTAGATACCCATTGAGCACCGCCGCGGAGCAGCCGCAGCCGCTGCCGCCGCAATCTACGTTCTGCGTGTTTGGGTCGAATATGGCGTTGCCGCAATCCAAATGCCGCTCCCCCAGCGCCAGACCCTTATGTGCGCACAGCTCCCGGAACATCGTGCTTCCAAAGCTGCCCAGATCCCCCGTGACGACCAGATCGTAATCCGAAAGCGCGCGGCCGGTATCCTTAAGATGCGTCGCAAGCGTGTCCGCCGCGGCGGGCGCCATGGCAGCCCCCATGTTGGCCGCGTCCGTAATGCCAAGATCCACCACCCGGCCTATGGTGCCATGCGTGATGCAAAGCGTATGGTAAACGCGGGCATTGGCTTCCCCTTCGGCGCAAAGCACCGTGCAGCCCGCCGCCGTCACGGTGCGCTGCGCCGTGGGCGGGTTTTGTCCGCCCATCTCCAAGGGCAGCCTGTACTGCCGCTCCGCCGTGCAGAAATGGCTTGTGGCCACGCAGGCCACATGGTTCGCGTAGCCGCCATCCAGCAGCACAGAGCCTAGAAGCAGGCTTTCGGTCATGGTGGAGCAGGCGCTGTACAGACCCAAAAATGGCGCGTTCAGCTCGCGTGCCGCGTAGTTGGCAGAGATGAGCTGATTCAAAAGATCGCCGCCAAGAAGGCAGTCCAGCGCCTCCGGCTGCATGCCAAGCTTGGAGAGCGCGCAGTGCACGCTGGAGATAAACATCTTGCGCTCCGCCTTCTCCCAGCTTTCCTCGCCCCATGTATCCTCCGGCATCACGGTGTCGAAAAATTCTCCCAGCGGTCCCGCCGCCTCCATCTGGCTGACGATGGCCGCGGAGGATATGATCTGCGGCGGCTGGCGGAACAAAAGGGTCTGTCTACCGATACGGTTGCGCATAAACAATGCTCCTCATTTCATATTTTGTTTTAGTATGCCGCACTTCGCCGCCCAAACATGCGCCGGCAAAAAATAAAACAGCCGCGTTTTTTGCGACTGTTCAGACTATCGACGATCATAAACGCAGCATCCGCTATCCTGCGTTTTTTTGCGCAAGAAACGCCAAATACTGCTCCTCCGGCACGGGTCTGCTGTAAAAATAGCCCTGCAAATGATCCACGCCCATATCGATCAGCTTTTCGGCCTGCGCCTGCGTTTCCACGCCCTCCGCCACCAATCCCTTGCCCAGCTTTTTCGCCATGGTCACAACGCTGTTTAGCACCACAAAGGTGTGTGCGCCGCCCGCGGAAAAGCTGTCCCAAATAAGGCTTTTGTCGATCTTCATCAGATCGTAGGTCATCTTGGAAAGCTGCGCAAGGTTGGAATACCCCGTGCCGAAATCATCGATAGAGAAGCTGCATCCCATCTGCGCGAAGCGGCGCATATTGCTTTGCGTCGCCTCCCCCGCCTCCACGGCGCAGGTCTCAGTGATCTCAAAGTTCAGAAAGCTCGCCGGCACGCCGTAGCGCTCCAAAATGGCCGCATAGGTATCCACCAGCACCGGATCGCCTGCCTGCGCGCCGGAAAGATTCACCTCGATATACTTTACGCCCTTTTCCCAAAGGCGTTCCCTTGCCGCAAAATCGCACACCTTATTGAGCACGATCTCGTCGATGCGATCCACGATGCCCCGGCGCTCCGCAATGGGAATAAATTCCTCGGGCGAAACAAAGCCGACCTCCTCGTTGGATTTCAGGCGCACCAGCGCCTCCGCCGAATTAAAGGCAGCCTCCGGCGCGCAGAAAATGGGCTGATACACCACGTTGAAGCCGTCGTTTTCCAGCGCCTCCTCCACGAGACGTTCGATGGCGGCGCGGCGGTTTTTCTGTTTGACGATCTCGTCGTCCACGATATAGACCGTGCGGCCGGTGCGGTAGGCAAGATAATCCAGCGTTTCCAGCACGCTGTCCGCATCCGGCGCAAGGCGCGGGCAATCCAGCAAAACGATGTGGTAATGACCGCGCAGATAGATATGGTACTGGGTCTGCGCCTTCTCCACCAGCATCACCAGCCTGTCCAGATACCCCTGCGCGCGCGCTTCGCTATCCAGCAGCACGCACAGCGCGTCGTCGTGATAGAGATAGACGGGCGCGTCCGTCACGCGCGCCAGCAGCGCGATGAGCGTATGGGTCAGGGTCTTGGCTACGGAAAACCCGTACTTGGATTTGATGTTGCGCATATTTTCCAGCATCAGGCACATCACGCAGAATTTTTTACGTTTGGCATAACGCTCCGCAAGTATGATCTCAAAGGCGCGCCGGGTAAAGCTGCAGGCCGAACGGTCGTAATGCTCGCTGGGATCCTCCAAGGAAAGATACAAGTGCAGCATCATCAGCGCCACGGCGACGCTGGATATAAGCCATCCTTTGAAAAAATACTGGATCACGGCAACCACGATCCATATGAAAATACCGCCCCGCACCGCGCGGCGGGTACGGAGGGAATACGCATTTTTCACATACAGCACGCGGGCGTTTGCAAGACACATATAAAAGGCAACGCAGAAATACAGCGCCACGGTCATGCGCCCGTAGGAATAGACTACCCGCCCGTCATTGTAGTATGCCAGCTCGCCCAATACCGCTGCGGCAATCGCCATAAAGAAGGGGATGCTCACCAGCGCATATTGCCATTTGGAAAGGCGCTGCTCCTTTCGACCCAGCGTTTCCACATACAGATACATCAGATACACCAGAAGATCCAAGGTAGCGATAAATACCTGATGGCACAGCCTGTTCGCCCATGGCGGCACGGTGCTCATATGCGTGATCGTATAAACGGTGGCAACGTCGAAGATCAGATTGACGCCGGCGCAAAGCAGCATCAATGTAAAAAGCGAGGTGGAAAGACGGTGCACCCGCTTCATGCTAAAATAATTATAAAGGATCACCACCAGCACGGCAGTCGCCGCGATCTGGAAGCGCACATTCTGCCAGAATAATTCCATGCTGTTGCTCCATCGTCGGGAAAACGTTCTGCAAAACCCTTATCGGCACATAATGCAAAAGAGCAGGCAAGCCCGCTCTTTTGCAAAAGAACAAACGCTTAGTTGATAGCGTCCTTAAAGCCCTTGCCAGCCTTGAAGGTCGGCGCCTTGCAGGCAGCGATCTTGATCTTGGCACCGGTGGCGGGGTTATGACCCTCGCGCGCCGCGCGCAGCTTTCCTTCAAACGTGCCAAAGCCCAGAACGGCAACCTTGTCGCCCGCTTTCACTGCGCCCACGATCGCTTCAAAGGTTGCAGCAACCGCTTCCTCGGCGGCCTTCTTGGTCATGCCAGTCTTTGCAGCAACGGCTGCAGCCAATTCGCTCTTGTTCATTCGTTACCTCCATAAGTAGTATTATTGTATAGTATTCCCTAGGGTTTTGCGTTTACTTTGTTACTATAGCCAAAAACAGGGCGTTTGTCTATACCCTTGACGAAAAAAATGCTAAATTTCGGCACGGTTTTTTTCTTTCAGGCTGAAAAAAGGATTCATGCGCACCATGCGCATCCCGTTCATTATATTCTTCCCTGTCCAGCCGTCGCGCAAATCGCGCCCAATGCCTCAATCGCCGCGGAAACATCCGCCTCGCTCGTCGCGTACCCCAAGGACAGCCGCACCGTTCCCTGCGGGAAGGTGTGCAGCGTCTTGTGGGCGTTGGGCGCGCAGTGCAGCCCGCAGCGCGTCATGACGCCGTATTCGCTCTCCAGCCGATAAGCAGCCGTCGCGTTGTCCATGGGCATGTCGATCGATATCACGCCCACGCGCGATTCCAGCGCCGTCGGCCCTACAACGCGAAGCGGCAACGCCTGCAGGCCGCCCAGCATCCTCTTGGTCAGCGCCATTTCGTGCGCGCGCAGCGCTTCCACGCCCCGCGCCGCCACAAACGCCAGCGCCGACTGCAAGCCGAATATGCCGGGCAGATTCTGCGTGCCGGATTCAAAGCGATCCGGCATATAATCAGGCTGCAGCTCGCTGTCGGACGCGCTGCCCGTTCCGCCCGTAACGATGGGTGCAAGCGCCTTTGCAAAGCGTTTTTCCAGCAGCAGCGCGCCGACGCCCTGCGGACCCAAGAGCCCCTTATGTCCCGGAACGCAAAGTGCGGCAAGGTGCAGCGCGTCAAAATCGATGGGGTAATGCCCTGCGGTCTGCGCCGCGTCCACGGCAAGCGGCACGCCCCGTTCGGCGCATATCGCTGCCGTTTCCTCCAAGGGGAACAGCGCGCCGCATACGTTTGATGCATGGGATAGGAGCACAAGCCTTGTGTTGGGCTGAAACAAAGGCAGTATGTCCCGCGCATCGGTAAGGCCGTTTTCATCCGCGGGTATGCGGGAAAAGGACACGCCTCTTTTTGCGAGCGCCACAAGCGGGCGCATCACCGCGTTATGCTCCAAGCTGCTCACGATCACATGGTCGCCTTCGTGCAGATAGCCTTGCAAAAGGAGGTTCAGCCCCGCCGTCGCCCCCGGCGTAAAGAGCACATGATCCTCTCCGCCGCCAAAGGAAAACAGCGTTGCAAGCGCCGTACGGGTATCCAGCACCGTCATGGCGGCTTCCGACGCCTGTTTATAGGTGCCGCGATTGACGTTGGCGCCGATCTCGTTGATATAGCGCGCCATAGCCTCGCCTACCCCCGGCGCCTTGGGAAAGGATGTAGCGCCGTTATCCAAATAGATCGACTGCATAGCGGATTCTCGCTTTCACATATTTCATCCCATTATAGCACAACGGTCTTGTATGGCAAGATACGCAAAAACAGGGTCGAAGTCTCCTCGACCCGACCCTGCCGCACGATTTGCTCTTAGTCGTTTGCGACCATAAACTTGGTGCCGCAATTCTTGCATTTCAAGTTGACCGAACGATCGTCCGCGCTGCAAATGCGGAAGTTGGTGCTGCCGCAGCTGGGGCAGGCATACACCGCGCCGTCGGCATTTTTAAAGGAACAGGCCAACAGATGCTGCGGCAAGCTGACGTTGGACACAGGCTGATTGATCGCATTCCCCTGAAAATCATAATTGGTCGCGCCGCCCGCCACTTCGTCGAGCGATTCATCATTCATGGCGCTAAGCTTCTTTTCATCCATTATAATAGCCTCCTTGTGTTTTGTTCTTCCTGTATGCTCACTCTGTATGTTCGCTTCTTTATACGCTGGGATGCAGGGTTTGTTAGGTTCTCATACGCTATTTGTTATTTTACATCACAGGCGCTGCTTTTGTCTATACGATGCGGCAGCAAGGGATTTTCCCCGCCGCGCGCTACAGGCTTTCGTCTATACAGGTCGATAAGACATGTTCAAGGTTCTCATAAAAGCGGGCGATATGCAGCCCGTCCACCAAACCGTGATGGCAGAGGATGGAGACCGGCATCAAAAGCCGCTCCCCCTGCCTTTCGTATTTGCCCCATGTGATGCGGGGATTGCTGTCCGCGGGGCTGGGCACAGGCTGTACGAGCGCTGTGTAGGAAAGCCACGGCATGGAGGAGATGAAAAACATGGGGAGGCTATCCGTGCCCTCCTCGTGAATGCCGCCCTGCTCGCGCGATTGCTTCTGCCGTTCCACAGCATAGGGTATGAATTGCGCGAGCGGCTTATCGCAATACAGCGCGCAATAGCAATAGGTGCCGTCCGGCTTCGCCACCGTGTTGGAGGTGGGGCAGGCGGAAAATTCCACGATCTCTCCCTCCTCAATGCGCTGCCGCAGCTCCGGCACCTGATTGGCGGCCTTTGCGGCACACCACAAGAAGGTCAAAAAGAAGGGAAAGCCCGCTTCCTTTGTGCGCTTGACAAAAGCCGTCACGTCCACCGTATGCGTAAGCCCCACATAGGGATAGCCCATGCCGCAAAAGTAGCGAAAATGCTCCCGCCGGGCATAGGCTCCCATATCGATACGCCTTTTTTCCATTTCACCCATGCCGGCTCCTCCTATACGCGAAAATCTTTCATCTATAGTATAGCAGGAATGGGCTTGGATTTCGATACCCTTGTACGGCTTGCGCCGATCAGCCCAGCCAGCAGGCGAGCAGCCCCACCACGATGCTTGCGCTGACCCCGTACACGAGCACCGGACCCGCGATGGTGAACAGCTTTGCCCCCACCCCCATGACGTAGCCCTCGCGTTTGAATTCCATGGCGGGCGCCACGATGGAATTGGCGAAGCCCGTAATGGGCACCGCCGATCCCGCGCCCGCGTACGCGCCGATTTTGTCATACACGCCAAGACCCGTAAGCGTCGCGCCTAAAAACACCAGCACGATGGCCGTCGCCGTCGCCACGCCCTTTTCGTCCAAGCCGCACAGGGTACGCGCCGTGTCCTGTATGCCCTGCCCGATACAGCAGATCACGCCGCCCACCCAGAAGGCGCGCAGGCAATCCCGGCCGGTTTTGGACTTGGGCGCCGTCTCGTTCACGCGCTGCTGATAGGCCTGCGCTTCTTTGCTTTGCTGCTTCTTCTTTGCCATTTGCGTCCTCCCTTCTACGCCCTGCCCCGCATACCGTGGACGGTCCCCGGCCTATAGCGAATCTCCCGCTCCGGCCTATGGGTGCCGCCGTTGCCCTGCACGCTGCTAAGCGGCATCTCAACATGCGTTCGCTCCTGCATCTTTTCCTCCTTCACCGCCACGAACCGCGCGTTGCCGCTTGGCTTGTCCTGCGTGCGCCCGACGCCAAAGTATACGGCCAGCGCCACGAGCGAGGCAAGCAGCAGCCCAACGATCAAAAGTACCTTTCCGCGTTTGGTCATAGGCGATCCTCTTTTCGTATTTTGCTTTAGTATGCCGCGTTCGTCCTTGGATTACGCTTTGCACGCAAAAAAAGAAAGACCGGCTTGGCCTTTCCCGGATTTTTAAAATATGCGCTTACGGCGCGTCGGGCGCGTCAGGCACATCCGCCGCAGGCGCTTGCGCCTCGTCCGCTTTTTCTTCCTTCGCCTTTTGCGCGGCTTCCTTGCGCGCCTGCCGTCTTTGCGCCCAACGGCTTTGCTTCTTTTCCGGCGCGGCCTCCGGCGCCTGTGCCGCGGGCGGCTGCGCGATGGCCGCCGCGTCCTTCTTTTCGGGGGAAAGCAGCTTCGCGGCCTCGGACGCGGGCAAATCCTTGACAAGCTTGGTCAAGGCGGCTGTAAGCTTCTCTATGCGCACATGCAGCGCCGCTTCCTCCTGCTCATGCAGGGTAAGCTCGTCATACAGTGCGTCCAAAAAGAAATCCACCTCCGCCACGTCATACCCGCGAAAGGCTCGGCTGAACTTCTTTTGCACGATTTCTTCCTTCATCATAAACGCATAAACGTCCTTTGCAACTGTGATGCGCCGGCGGGGAACCCCCGCCGGCGCTGCGTCTCCCTTACATGTACTCGGCGTCCGCAGAGCTCTCGCCGCTGCCGATCACGTCGTAGTTGTTGGGGGCAACCACGAAGATACCGCGGGCGATCTTGGTGATCGTACCGTTGAGCGCGTAGATCGCACCCGCCATAAAGTCGAGTATGCGCTGCGCGCAGTCGATCTCCAGTTCTTCCATGTTCACGATCACGGGTTTGCGGCTTTTGAGATTATCAATGATGTTTTGCGTATCCTCATAGCTGACGGGATGATACACGATCATCTTCATCTGCGCCGCGTTGGGGAGATTTACCACATTGTTGTTCGCGGCCCGCTTCTTGCTGCGGGCGCTGCTCATAGGAAGCACGTTATCGGCGTCACGCGTGTCTTCTTCCTCGTAGAAGTCCTCTGTGTATTCATCCTCCTCGAAGCCTGTGTCCTCGATACCGATGAAATCCATGAATTTGTTCAAAATACTCGCCATTGTGTTATATTCCTCCATTCAACATTTTTTTGTTGGTGCTTGGAAGAATATAGGTATCCTTCGACGGCCGCCCTATCTCTCTACGCTCGCCGTCCGGTTGCCCTTCTTAGATTCTCGCGCCGAACATGGCCGTGCCGACACGGACCATGGTTGCGCCCTCCTCGATGGCCACCGTATAATCGCCGCTCATCCCCATGGACAGAGCCTGCATGTGCACATTGGGCAGCGCAAGCGCCGCCGTGTCCTCATACAGCCTCCGCATCCGCACAAAGTACCTGCGCGCATCCTCTGCCCCCACAGCAGGCGGTATGCACATAAGCCCCTTGACGCGAATATGGGACATCGCGGAGATTTTCAATAACAGATCGGGCAGCTCGTCCCGTTCCACGCCGCCCTTTTGCGCCTCGTCACCGATATTGACCTCGATGAGTACATCCTGCGTGCAGTCATGCAGCAGGCATTGGCGCTCAAGCTCCTCTGCAAGCGCAAGCCTGTCCACCGACTGGATCAGCTTGATTCCTGCATCTGCGATATATTTTACCTTATTTGTCTGCAATTGTCCAATCAAATGCATGCCGACGCCGCGCTGCGCGAAAAAATCCCGCTTGCGCTGCCATTCCTGCACCCGGTTTTCGCCCACGTCCGTAAGCCCGCAGTCGATCGCCTCGGCGATCGCGTCCTCGGCAATGAACTTGGTCACGCCCACAAGGGTGACGTCCGACACGCTCCGGCGCGCACGCGCGCACGCATTCTCGATATTCTCCCGAATGGTCAGGTAATTGTCCCGTACCGACATACCGTATCCCTCCGTCACATTTCGTATTTCATGCCCGCGTAAAGCGTCTCGCCGCGGGTGCGTATGATCGCCGTTTCCTCGTCGGCGGAGAGCACATCCACCTCTACGCGGTGCGTTTCGCCGCTTTCCCGAATGCTCACTCCCGCCACGCCGTTTTTCACGCTGACGGCCTGTATGGGCACCGCCAGCCCCACCGCGTCCAATCCGACGGTCGCGTGCGCCGCGCGAACGTTGATAAGCGCGTCGATGGGAACGTTGAATTCGATGATGTTGAGTATGCCCGAATCGTAGATGGCGGGCGCGAGCGCCGTGCCCACATACAGATTTTCAGCATACCCCTCAAACGTCACCGTATACTTTTCCCCCTGCACAAGATGCAGCGCCTGCGACGCGGGCGTGACAAAGGCATAATACCAGTGCGTATCGTCGATGAGGCGATACAGCTTGGTTTCGTCCGCCGTGACGGTCTCGCTGCCGCCGCCTTTGGCTGCGGCGCTGACGAGATCGGCGTTCACCGTTTCCATCTTATCGGCATTGAGCGCGTCCTCGTACCCGTCAAAATAAAAGCTGACCACGCCCTCCTCGGTAGCGAGCACCTCGGTCGCATAGGAGGATATCTGCGCCTGCTTGACCTCCTCCTGCTCGTAAAGCGCCGTCAGCTCCGCCGTAGGCTGCACGGCGGAGCGCAGATAGGTGCTGCGCTCATCCAGAAGCACCTTAAGCTCCTTTTCCAACGTCAAAAGACAGCCCGTGCCCTCCATATCGCAATCGCGGATGGCGGCCTCCTTTTGCTGGATGGAAAGCTCCATCACGGTAAGCTCGGGATATTCAATGCCCGCGAGTATCTCCATCTGCATGGCGTAGATCTGCGCGCGGATGCTCGCAAGGGACTGCGTCATTTCGTCGTTAAAGCCGTATTTGTAGACCGTCGCAATGGCGCTTTCGGGGAACACGCGCTCCCCCTCCGTCACGGCGTAATCGGCGCGATTGTACTTTTCCGTAGATATGCTGCGTTCATCGCGTATGACGACGCCCGTCACGGGCATCGCAAGCTTCTGGCTGCCATCCTGTATTTCTCCCCTGTCCCGGGAAAACACCAGCACGAACACGCCCGTGAGCACCGTCAGCACGAAGAGTCCCACAAGCACAAAAAAGCGCGGCTTTAGTTGTACATTTCTTCCCATAATAGATGTATTTTATCACACAACGCCGCCGTAATCCATACGGCGGCGTTGCGTGTGCAAAAGAGTTTACATTTGAAGCCTGCTTATTGCCCGTTATCAGGCGTTGAGGATCATCGTCTCGATCTCCTTTTCCTTCTTGGTCATGCGCCCCACAAATGCGCCGTGCAGGTTGTCAAGGTCGCACACGATGGGGATAATGCCCTGTACATGCGCCATCGTCACCCCTTCGATCAGCGCGATGGATTCCTCCTCCGTGCGCAGCTTGCCACCGCGGATCTCCGCCTTGCCGATGGCGTTGGCGCGGGCGGAGGTGCTCTCCTGCCCCATGATATAGCTCGCCTTGAGCTGCTCCTTGGCGCGGGTAAGCTCCGTTTGGCTGACGCCCTCCTTTTGCAGACGCCTTAGCTCGTCCAGCATCAGCGCGACCACTTGCGCCGCCTGCTTTTCCCCCGTGCCCGCGTAAAGGGTGAAATACCCGCTGTCGCTATAAGCGCTGGGATAGGAATACACCGAATAGGCAAGGCCGCGCTGCTCGCGTATGCTCTGAAAAAGGCGGGAGGACATGCTGCCGCCCAGCACGTTGTTGAGCGCGTGCAGGGCATATTGCTCCGGCGTGTCGGAGGGGAAGCCGGGCAGACCCAGACAGATATGCACCTGCTCGATATCCTTTTCCACGGCCTTGAGCGCGCGCCCCTTATGCAAAGCACTCTTAGGCATGGGGGCTGCATCCTTCGCGTCCTTCACGCCAAAGAGCGGCGTAAGCAATTCGAGCGTCGCCTTCTCCTCCAAATTGCCCGCCACGGCGATCACGGTCTTTTCGCTGACGTAGCGCCGCTGCATATAGCCCCGCAGCATGTCCGCGCTCAGCGCGCGCACGCTGCTTTCCGTACCCAAGATGGGCTTTGCAAGCGGCGTATCGCCATAGACCTGCGCCGCGATCAACTCGTGCACGAGATCCTCCGGCGTATCCTCCGTCATTAGGATCTCCTCGCATACGACGCCCTTTTCGCGTTCGATATCCTCCGCGTCGAGCTTGGGCGCATGCACGAGGTCGGCAAGAATATCGGCGCTTTTGCCGATATGCTCGCCCAGCACCTTCGCATAGAAGCAAGTGCACTCCTTGGAGGTGAAGGCGTTGAGGTTGCCGCCCAGCGCGTCCATCTCCGCCGCGATATCCTGCGCAGTGCGCTTTTGCGTGCCCTTAAAGAGCATGTGTTCGATAAAGTGGGATATGCCCGCCTCCTGCGCCGTTTCATATACGGAGCCGGCCTGCGTCCAAACACCCATGGAAACGGAGCGAAAATCCGGCATCCTTTGCATGACCACGCGAACGCCGTTGGGAAGGGTGGTTTTTGTAATCATTCGGTTTGTATGGCGTCGCCTACGGCGGCGACGCGCAATCCTTTCGTTTGTAATTCCGACAGCAGCCCGGGCAGCGCGTCCGCAAAGGCGCGCGTGGGCTGCGTTAGTAATATACTGCCTTTTGTCGCCGCATTCGATGCACGCGTTACGATATCCCGCGCGCCGCCCTTTGCGCAAAGCACATCCGCCGTGCAATGAACATGCGTAAGCCCCAGTTTGCGAGCGATGCGGCTTGCGTTTGTATCGGGTGCGCCGTAATAATAAAGCGGCGTGCCGCCTGCGGCCTCGATCGCCGCCTTAGACGCCTTGGCGTCCTTGAGGTCATCCCCGGTTACGGCAAGCTCATGCGCCGAAATCAGGCGCGTAAGCGCTTCGGGGTGCGCGTCCGCCCATTCCCCGCTCACGGCGAAGGTAATGCGCGTTTGCGCCGTTTGCAGCGTCTCAAGGATATCCTCCAGCGCCGCCGCGTCGTAATCCAGCTTGCAAAGCAACGCCACATCCTCGCCCGTGCCGCGATAGACGGGCGCCATGGTCATCTTAGAGAGCTGCCTGCCTAGATCATGGCCGCCCGTGGCGGCATAGAGCACGCACACGACCAGCAGCAAAAAAAGGTTGATCAGCAAATCGTTCTTTCGTCTTTTCATCCCGCGCACCCCCATAATACAAGCCTATGAGCGGTATGCGCCGAATAGAAATCAACGGGACGGCAAGCCGTCCCGTTTGACAAAAGTCCGTTTATTTTTCCTCGGGGATCAAGCCCTTGCGTGTCAGGTCGATCTTGCCGTCCGGCTTGACGTCGATGACGCGAACCAGTATCTCGTCGCCGATGCTGACCTCGTCCTCCACCTTCTCGACGCGGTGGTTGGCAAGCTTGCTGATGTGCACAAGACCCTTCTTGCCCGGCTTCACCTCGACCTGCGCGCCGATGGGCAGGATATTGACCACCTTGCCCAAGATCACATCGCCCACCTCGATATCGCGCACGATGGATTCGATGATCTTGCGAGCCTTGTCCGCCGCTTCCGCATCGGGGGAGGCGATGAACACGCGGCCGTCGTCCTCCAGATCGATCTTGACGCCGGTATCGGCCACGATCTTGTTGATGGTCTTGCCGCCGGAGCCGATGACCTCGCGGATCTTGTCCGGGTTGATGGTAAATTGGATGATGCGCGGCGCATAGGGGGACATCTCCTCGCGGGGCGCGGGCAGGGTCTCAAGCATCTTGTCCAGTATAAAGAGGCGGCCTTGGCGCGCCTGCTCCAGCGCACGGGTCAAAATCTCCTCGTTGATGCCCTTGATCTTGATATCCATCTGGATGGCCGTGATGCCTTCCTTGGTGCCGGCGACCTTGAAGTCCATATCGCCCAGGAAGTCCTCAAGCCCCTGAATATCTGTCATGATGGCGATATTGCCGTTGGCGTCGTCCTTGATAAGACCCATGGCAACGCCCGCAACGGGCTTCTTAAGCGGCACGCCCGCATCCATGAGCGCCAAGGTGCTCGCACAGATGGAAGCCTGCGAGGTGGAGCCGTTGGAGCTGATGACCTCGGAAACCAGACGGATCGCATAGGGGAAATCCTCCTCGGAGGGAACCATGGGCAGCAGCGCGCGCTCCGCCAATGCGCCGTGGCCGATCTCACGACGACCGGGGCTGCCTACGCGGCGTACCTCGCCCACGCTGTAGGGCGGCATGTTGTACTGGTGCATATAGCGCTTGAAGGATTCCTCGCTGATGCCGTCCAGCGTCTGCCCGTCGCCGATGGAGCCCAGCGTGCAGATGGTCAGCGCCTGCGTTTGACCGCGCGTGAACACGGCGGAGCCGTGCGCGCGGGGCAGCACGCCCACCTCGCACCAAATGGGGCGAACCTCGTCGTACTTACGGCCATCGGGACGGATGCCGCGATTGATGATCTTATCGCGCACGATCTCCTTTGTGATGCCATAGAGGATGCTGTCGATATCCTTGGCGCTTTCGGGATATTCCTCGGCAAAGTGCGCAATGGTCTCGGTCTTTACCTGCTCGCTTCTGGCCTCGCGCTCCTTGCGGTCAAACGTATCCAGGGACCATTCCACCTTGTCAAGGGCATATTCCCGCACCTTGGCGGCAAACGCCTCGTCCGGCTTATAGATGTTGACTTCTATCTTGGGCTTGCCGCATTCGGCCTGCATCTTCTCGATCAGGGCGACAATCTCCTTGATATCCTCATGGGCAAGAAGGATCGCGTCCAGCATTTCCTTTTCGGAGAGCTCATTCGCGCCCGCTTCCACCATCATCACGGCGTCGCGCGTGCCCGCCACGGTGAGGTTCAGGCGGCTCTTGGCGCGCTGCTCCGCGTCGGGGTTGATGACGTAATCGCCGTCCACGAAGCCCACGCTCACAGCGCCCGTGGGGCCTGCAAAGGGCGCGTTGCTGATGGAAAGCGCCGCGGAGGAGCCGATCATCGCCAGCACGTCCGGCTGCACGTCGGGATCGACGGAAAGGACGGTAGCGATCACCTGAATGTCGTTATAGAAGCCCTTGGGAAACAGCGGGCGAAGGGGGCGATCGATCAAGCGGCAGGCAAGAACGGCCTTTTCGGAGGGACGACCCTCGCGCTTGATGAAGCCGCCGGGGATCTTGCCCACGGCATACATCTTTTCTTCAAATTCAATGGAAAGCGGGAGGAAATCCACGCCGTCACGGGGGGTCTTTGCTACGGTAGCGTTGACCATCACCACGGTGTCGCCGGAACGAACCACGACGCTGCCGCCCGCCTGCTCGGCATATTTGCCCGTTTCAAGAGTCAGGGTACGCCCTGCCAATTCCATGCTGTAAACTTTTGCTTCCTGCATCTTCATGCTCCTTCTCTATATTTCATTTCATACCATTTTAGAGTATAGCCCAAACGAGCCTGCTTGTAAAGTGGATATGCCCCTATATTGCGCAAAAATCGCCTATATATTGCGCAAAAAAGAGCCGTCCTTTCGGGCAGCTCTTGGGGTAACTCCGATTCGTTTTACTTGCGCAGGCCAAGGCGTGCAAGCAGGGTACGGTAACGCTCAATATCCGTATCCCTGAGGTAGTTGAGCAAGCCACGGCGCTGGCCGACCATTTTCAGAAGGCCGCGACGGGAATGATGATCCTTCTTGTTTTCCTTAAGATGCTCGTTGAGGTGGTTGATGCGCTCGGTCAATAACGCGACCTGCACTTCGGGGGAACCGGTGTCGCCCTCGTGCAACGCAAATTCGGTGATGATCTCCTGCTTGGTTTTCATGTTTCGAAACCCTCCTAAATTTAATCTGTTATTTCACCGTGAGCCGAGCAAAGCGTCGGAGTGCTCGCTAAACTCAGCAGGCGGATTGGAACCTTTATATCATATCACGCGAAAAAGTCTTTGTAAATAGGCAAATTTTGCAGTATGCTCCTTGCGCTGTCCGCGTCGCGGGCAAGCTGCGCGCGCAGTGCGTCCGTATTTGCAAAGCGCGTTTCCTCCCGCATGAAGGCCATAAAATGCACGTCCATCGTCCGGCCGTAGAAATCCCCGTCGAAATCCAGCAGATGCGTTTCCACGCGGGTGTCGCCGCCGCCCAACGTGGGATTGCTGCCCACGTTGGTAATAGCCGGATGCGTCGCCCCCGCAAGGCTCGCATGTGTTGCATATACCCCGACCTTGGGCAGAACAAGCTGCGCGTCGCACGCGATATTGGCCGTGGGAAAGCCCAGCGTCCGGCCGATACGCCGACCCGATTGCACCTCGCCGCGCATACAATAGGTGCGCTGCAGCATGGCGTTTGCTTCCTCCATGCGCCCTTTTTCGATGCAGCTTCGTATGCGCGTGGAGGATATGGGCACGCCTTCATATAGACACGGCGGCACGGTGATCACGTCAAAGCCCCATTCCGCGCCCAAGGCCGCGAGCGTCGCCACATCGCCCGCACCGTTTTTGCCAAAGGTATAGTTATAGCCCGTCACCACCGCGCGCATAGCAAAGCGCGCACGCAGCATCGCAACGAAATCGCGCGGGGAAAGCGCCGCGTAATCCGCTGTGAATGCATCCGCCACCACCTCTAAGCCCTGCGCCCGAAGTGCGGCAAGACGCGCCCCATCCCGCATCAAAAGCCGCGGAGCCTGCGCAAACACGCCGCGCGGATGATTGGCAAACGTATGGATCAACGCCGTCTCGTTCCTTTGTGCGGCGACCTCCCTCGTCGTGCGAAGCAGCGCCACATGCCCGGCATGCACGCCGTCAAAGGTACCCAATGCGATCACGGCCATAATCAGTCTCCCTGTAAAAAGGATAGGGACAGGTGCAGCATGCCGTCCTTGGCTTCCCCGACGCCTATGAACGCGTCGTCCACATACAGGCGAAGAAGCCCGTCCGCAGCCTCCGTGGGAATGGACGCGCCGTTTAGCAGGAATTTCCTGTGCTTGGGGGAAAGCGCGGGCGCAAGCGGGGGTAAAAAGGGCAGCGCCGCGTCCGGCGGGGTCACAGCGGCTTCGGCGCATCCGCGCTCCGCCATATCCGACAGCTCCGCCAAGCTGACCGCGTCCTCAACGCGCAGCGGCCCCGCAGCCGTGCGCAGCAAAAACGACATATGTGCAGGGCACCCCATCGCCGCGCCTATATCCTGACAAAGCGTGCGGATATAGGTTCCCTTGGAGCAGCGTATCCGCAGCATGTAACGATCCGGCTCGGACGACCCCAAATACGACAGCTCGTAAATCTGCACCCTGCGGCTGCGGGATTCCACCGCGTTGCCCGCGCGGGTGTGCGCATAGAGCGCCTTGCCGTCCACCTTGATGGCGGAATAAAGCGGCGCCGTCTGCTCGATCTCGCCAGTAAAGCGCGGCAATACGGACAGCAGCAAAGCCTCGTCCGCCGTTACGGGCGCGACTTCCAAAACCGCGCCGTAGCTGTCCTGCGTATCCGTCGTTTTGCCCAGCGCCAGCTCGCAGACGTATTCCTTTTCCTTATCCACCAGAAGATCGAACAGCCTTGTCGCGCGTCCCAGGCATATGCCTAACACGCCTGCGGCACCCGGATCCAGCGTCCCCATGTGCCCCACGCGCTTCATGTGCAAAATATGCCGCACATCCGCCACCACGTCGCTTGACGTCATGCCGGGCGGCTTGAGTATGTTGAGAATGCCTTCGATCACCGGCTTATTCGCCCGACAGCAGCGCGCCCGCCATTTGCAATGCGCGCGCGCAGACCTCATCCAGCGTGCCATGATCCGTATAACCCGCGGCGCGTTTATGCCCGCCGCCGTTCATCCTTGCCGCTACATCGCCTACATCCAAGCTCGTCTTGCTGCGCAGGCTGACCTTGCAAGCACCCGCCTCGGCAGACTCCCGCACGAGTACGGCGATCTCCACCGTATCCACATCGCGGATATGATCGATAATGCCCTCTACATCCTCGCAGGTAGCGCCCGCATCCTCAAAATCCTGCCGGGTGATACGAGACAGACCCAGCCTGCCGTTGCAATAAAGCTCGATATGCGCGAGCGCATAGCCCAAAAGCCTGACCTTGCTAAAGGGCATCGTGCGGTATACGCAGCGGTTGATATAGGCGTTGTCCGCGCCGTCCTCTATCAGCTCCGCCGCCGCGTGCAGCGTTTCGGGGCTGGTGTTGCTGTAGGCGAAATTGCCCGTATCCGTCATAATGGCTGTGTACAAGCAGGTCGCAATATCGGGGTCGATCAGACCCATCATTTCCAAGAGGTCAAAGAAGATCTCCCCCGCCGCCGCCGTGTCCCACACGCAGTTATCATCGGCATATTCCGCATTGGTAACGTGATGGTCGATGTTGAGCGTGTGCCGGGCGTTTGCAAACAGCGTTTCCGCCGTCCCCAGGCGATCCCTTGCCGCGCAGTCCACGCTGATGACGTTTCGCGTTTGCGCCGCCTCCGCGGGCTTTTTAAGCGCGCCCGAAAAAGGCAGAAAGGCATAGACCTTGGGCAGCGCGTCCTCGCAGACGATCTGCACGCTTTTCTTCAGCTTTTGCAGCGCCCCGTAGAGCGCAAGCCCCGAGCCCAGCGTATCGCCGTCAGGCGACACATGACAAATGATGGTGTAGTCGTCGCGCTCCTGCAAATAGGAGGCGATGAAGGACAGCTTGCTCATTTTTCCTTTTCCTTTTGCAGTTCGTCCAGTATTTTTGCGATATGGACGCTGTATTCAATGGAATTATCCAAAGTGAATTTGAACTTGGGCAGCGCCCGTATCTCCATACGCTGCCCCAGCTCGTGCGAGATGAAGCCCGCGGCCTTGTTGAGCGTATCCACGGTAGTCTCACGCACGGCGTTATCCTCGTCATAGACGCTGATCTTGGCCTTGGCCCACTTGAGGTCGCTCGTCACCTCCACGGCCGTCACCGTCGCCATGTTGGAGATGCGCGGATCCTTCATATCGCGGATGATCTCGCAGAGCACGCGCTTAATCTCCTCGCTCATTCTATCATATCTGTTGACTTCCATATTATCTTTCCACTTCCTCCATGACAAACGCTTCGATGATATCGCCTTCATGGATATCGTTGAAGTTTTCGATGCCAACGCCGCACTCATAGCCCTGCGCCACTTCCTTGGCGTCGTCCTTGAAGCGCTTGAGCGATGCGATCTTGCCCTCGTGTACGATCACGCCGTCGCGCACCAAGCGGATCTGCGCGTTGCGCACGATCTTGCCCTCCTGCACATAGCAGCCCGCGATGGCGCCAACGCCCGTGATCTTGAAGGTGCTGCGCACCTCCAAGTGTCCAAGCAGGTTCTCCTTGAATACGGGCGCGAACATGCCCTTCATGGCCTGCGTGACCTCCTCGATCGCGTCGTAGATGATGCGATACATCCGCATATCCACCTTTTCGCGGACGGCGGTTTCCCGCGCCGTGGCGTCGGGGCGCACGTTGAAGCCTATGATGATGGCGTTGGAGGCGGAGGCAAACATGACGTCGTTGCCCGTGATCGCGCCTACGCCGCCGTGGATGCACTTGACATGCACCTCCTCGTTGGAGAGCTTTTCAAGCGCCTGCTTGACAGCCTCCACCGAGCCCTGCACGTCCGCCTTGACGATCAAATTCAGGGTCTTGATCTCGCCCTCGGCGATCTGGCTGAACAGGTCGTCCAAGGACACCTTGGAGAGGTTCTTAAGCTGCTCCGCCTTCTGCTTGTCGCGGCGTTCCTCCGCCACCTGACGGGAGAGCTTGTCGATCTCCGCCGCGTTCATCACGTCGCCCGCAGAGGGCACCTCGTTGAAGCCCAGTACGGAAACAGGGGTGCTGGGGCCCGCTTCGTTGACGCGCTTGCCCTTGTCGTCGATCATGGCGCGCACACGGCCATAGGTCGTGCCCGCAACGATGGGATCGCCCACCTTGAGGGTGCCGTTTTGCACCAATACGGTCGCAATAGGGCCGCGCCCCTTGTCCAGCTCCGCTTCTACGATGGTACCCTTGGCCATGCGGTTGGGGTTCGCCTTGAGCTCCAGCACGTCGGCCTGCAAAAGCACCATTTCCAATAGTGTATCCAGATTGATTTTCTTTTTGGCGGAAACCTGCACGCAAATGGTGTCGCCGCCCCATTCCTCGCTCACCAGGCCATGCTCGGTAAGCTGCTGCATGACGCGATCGGGATTCGCGCCCTCGCGGTCGATCTTGTTGATGGCCACGATGATGGGCACGCCCGCCGCCTTGGAATGGTTGATGGCCTCCACGGTCTGCGGCATGATGCCGTCGTCCGCCGCCACCACAAGAATGACGATATCCGTCACCTGCGCGCCGCGGGCACGCATGGCGGTGAACGCCTCATGACCCGGGGTGTCGATGAAGGTGATCTGGCGATTGTTGCACATAACGGTGTACGCGCCGATGTGCTGCGTGATGCCGCCCGCTTCGCTTTCGGTGATGCTGCTTTGACGGATCGCGTCGAGCAGGGACGTTTTGCCGTGATCGACATGACCCATAATGGTAACGACCGGCGGACGGGAAACGAGATTCCTCTCGGTATCCTCCTCCTCGCTCGTTTCGGCCAGCACATCCTCAAAGGTCTTGGTCAGCTGCTGTTCAAGCTCGATATCGTAATCCGCCGCAACCAGCGCGCAGGTGTCGAAATCGATCTCCTGATTGATCGTGGCCATGGTGCCCAGCAGGAACAGCTTCTTAATGATCTCCGCCGCGGGCTTGCCGATCTTCTCGGAAAGATCCTTGACGGTAACGGTTTCGGTGGTTATCACAGCTTTTTCAATCACAATCGGCTCCATCTTATGCACAGGCTGCTGGTTTTGCTTGCGCTTCGAGCGCCTGCGGAAATTTTCGTCCTCGTATCCGGTAGGCGCGGCTTCCCGTGCCAGCGTTTTCTTGTTTTTCAGCCGGGGATTATCGTCCCGGCGGGGCTTCGCGTCCTTCGCGCCAACGGTGCGTGCCTGCGGGCTTGCTTTATACCCGTCGGTCGCCATGGGCGGCTTGCCCGTCGCCGTTCGCGGCGCTGTGCCCGCACCTGCCGGGCGGGGCGTGCCTGCGGGGCGGGGTGCGCCTGCGGCTGCGCGAGGCGGCTGCGCGGGGCGCTGTCCCTGCTGCGCGTTTGGCCGGGCGGGGCGTTCGCCGCGCGGGTCGTAGCCCTGTGCGCTCTGCCCTCTTGGGGCGGGACGTTCGGGCGCACGCTGCTGCTGTTGCTGCTGCGGGCGCGGCGCCGGTCTTTCGGCGGGCTTCGCCGGCGCTTGCGGCGGAAGCTTGACCGGCTCCGCCGGTTTTTCCGCCACAGGGGCGGGTTTTTCTTCCGGTTGTTCCTTCTGCACGGGCGCTTCGACCTTCGGCGCCGCTTCAACGGGAGCAGGGGCAGGAACCACTTCCTCATCTTCTTCATGCTCGCCCACATGGAAAGCAAGATGGCCTTCCTGCGCAAGCACTTCGCGCAGGCGATCCGCCTTTTCCTTCTCAATGCGCGCTTTACGCTCCGCTTCTTCCTTTTCGGCCAAATGGCTCTCCGCGCGCTTGACGCTTTGCAAGCTCGCGCTCATGTCCGTCTGCGACTGCTTGATGCGCTCAAAAAGCGCCTGCGCCTGATCTTGAAGCTCCTTCGCCGCATCCGTGATCTTTACTTTTGCCATCAATCAACACCCCCGTGCGTTTTTTGCAGAATCATGCGGGCAAACCCGCTGTCCGTCACCGCCGCCACCTTGCGTCCGTAACGCCCGATGGCCGCGTCCATATCCCTTATGCACAGGCAGGGTATCCCAGCCCTTGCACACATACCTTCGTAGCGCAGCCGCGTGGCTTCCGACGCGCCCGCGTCCAGCGCCACAAGCAGCGCCTTGCCGCCCTTGACCGCCTTTTCGCAGGCAAAATCCCCCGCCATGACCTTACCGGCCCGCTGCGCAAAGCCCAGCGCGTTTCTTAGCGCCTCATTCTCCACCCAACTGCTCCTTTAACGTTGCAAACACCTCGGGCGAGATGGAACATTCCAGCGCCCGCTCCAGCGCCCGCGTTTTTTGCGCCCGCTCCAAGCACGCGGCAGCCCTGCACAGATACGCGCCGCGGCCGTTGGCCTTGCCCGTTTTGTCCATCACGACAGCGGGCGGCGCATCCTCTGTGCCCGGCGTGCGCACCACGCGCACCAGCTCTTTCTTGGGGCGCATTTCTCTACAGGCTACGCACATGCGCATGGGCGTTTTGCCGCTCATGGATCACGCCTCCGTTTCAGGCTCCGGATCGAGCGTTAGCGCCTCATCCATCACCTCGTCCAGCGTTTCGTCCATCATCTCGTCCGCCGCCTCCGCCGCGGCTTCCGCCTCAGCGTAAGCCGCCATCTCCTCCTCGGCCTGCGTCTGGCTCTTGATATCGATCTTCCAGCCGGTAAGCTTCGCGGCAAGGCGCACGTTCTGGCCTTCCTTGCCGATCGCCAGGGACAGCTGATTGTCCGGCACGATGACCTTGGCGGCCTTCTCGCCCTCGTTGATGTACACCATCAGCACGCGGGCGGGGCTTAGGGACTTGGCGATATAAACGGCGGGATCGGCGTCCCACTCGATAATGTCGATCTTTTCGTTATGCAGCTCGCTCACGATGCGCTCCACGCGGATACCCTTTTGACCCACGCACGCGCCCACAGCGTCCACCTGCGAATCCGTGGAGTGCACGGCCACCTTGGTGCGGAAGCCCGCTTCGCGGGCGATGGATTTGATCTGCACAACGCCGGACTGAATTTCGGGCACCTCAAGCTCAAAAAGACGCTTGACCAAGCCCGGATGGGTTCTGGAAACCAGCACCTGCGGCCCCTTGTTGGCCTTTCGCACCTCCAGCACATAGACCTTGAGGCGATCCGCGTTGTTGTAGGTTTCGCCCGGGATGACCTCGTTGGCTCCGATAAGGCCGTCGGTCTTGCCAAGCTCCACATACACGCCACCCTTTTCCACGCGCTGCACGATGGCGGTGAGCACCTCGTTTTCCTTCTCCACATATTCATCGAAGATCACGCCGCGTTCCGCCTCGCGGATACGCTGCACGACAACCTGCTTGGCGGTCTGCGCGGCGATGCGGCCGAAGCTCTTGGGATCGACCTCCTCCTCCAGCACGTCGCCCAGCTCATACAGGGCGTTGACCTTTTTCGCATCCTCCAGCGTGATCTCGCCGTAGGGGTTTTCCACCTGCTCCACCACCGTCTTGGAGGCGAATATCTGCACTTCCCCGGTGTCGCGGTCAACCACCGCGCGCACGTTGTTGTTTGCGCCGTAATTGCGCTTATACGCGGCGACCAGCGCCGCCTCAAAAGCGTCGATCAAAATGCCCTGGCCGATGCCTCTCTCTTTTTCAATTGCGTTAAGCGCCTCGATGAATTCGGAATTCATGTGTCCCTCTCCTTATTTAAAATACATAGTAGTATGGCGTTCGTTATAGGTTATAGGTCGGCAAAATCGATGTAGGGCACGATCTTTGCCGCGTCCTTGCGGGCAAAGCGCCTTTCCTCCCCGTTACAAAGGAGGATGAACGCTTCCGCGTCAAAGCCTTGCAGCGTGCCGGTAAATTCCTTTTTCTTGTCCACCGGCGCATAGAGCTTCACCGTGACCTTTTTGCCAAGATTGCGCGTGAAATCCTTGTCAAGCTTGAGCGGGCGGTCAAGTCCGATAGAGGAAACGCTCAAAAAATAGCTGTCCGCGATGGGATCCTTTTCGTCCAATACGGGCTCCACCGCGCGGGAAACCTTCTCACAATCGTCGATATCCACGCCGCCCTCCTTGTCGATGAACAGCGTGAGCACCCATGCGCCCTGCTCCTTTTGATATTCCACATCGTAGAGATCAAAGCCCATCTCCTCGACCGTGCCCCTTAGCAGCGCCGCGACCGTTTCGCTCGTTTTCAATCTGGCCTCCTCAAAACAAAAGAGCGGGAAAATCCCACTCTTACATGCACAACATACAGCAATTAGCTGACCAACGTTCGGATTATATCACAGACGCGCCTATAAGTCAAATCAATCCTTGGAAAAGGGTGATCTGGTTGGTTTCGGGAAGACCCGCAAGGCATCCTGCCTCCTTAAGCGCGTTCACCACGCCGCTGTTCGCCTTGGTGCGCTTTTGAAAATCCTCGATGGAGCCGTAGGGTTTCCCCTGCGCCGCCGCGGCGACGCCCTCCGCCGCGTTTTCACCCACGCCCGCAATCGCGCAAAGCGGCGGGCGCAGCGCGTTGTCTTCGATCAAAAAGCGCTTGGCGTCGGACTTATAGATATCCACGTCCAACAGCTCGATGCCGCGCAGGTTCATTTCATACACCGCCTCCAAGGCCGTAAGAAGGTCCGCCTCCTTGGGGTCTACATCGTTGCCCTTCTTGCGGATGGCGTTGATGTTTTTGAGCACCCTCTCAGCGCCGCCCGACGCGAATGCCTGATCGAACGCGTCCCCGGCGCGGCATTGGAAATAGACCGCGTAAAACGCCAAGGGATAATGCACCTTATAGTAGGCTACCCGGAACGCCATCATCACATACGCCGCCGCGTGCGCGCGCGGGAACATGTAGCCGATCTTCTTGCAGGAATCCGGGAACCAGTCGTAGATGGGGAGCTTGCGCATATGCTCCTCCATTTCAGGCGTAAGACCCCTGCCTTTTCTGACACTTTCCATGGTCTTAAAGGACATGGAGGGGTCGCCGCCCTGCAAGATGAGATAGTTCATGATATCGTCGCGGGTACAGATGACGTCCCGCAGCGTCGCCTGCCCGCTTTTGACAAGCTCCTGCGCGTTGCCCAGCCACACGTCCGTGCCGTGGGAAAGCCCTGCGATACGCACCAGCTCCTCCATGGTGGTGGGGCGGGTGTCCATGAGCATTTGGCGAACAAAGCCGGTGCCGAATTCCGGTATGCCTATGGAGCCCACGTCGCACTCCAGCGCCTTAAGATCAATGCCCAGCGGCGCCTGGGTCGAAAACAGCTGCATGGTAGCGGGGTCGTCCTGCGGGATATCCTTGGGATCCAGCCCCGTAATATCCTGTAGCATGCGAAGCGCCGTGGGGTCTACATGGCCGAGGATGTCAAGCTTCACGAGCCTGTCATCCATGGCGTGAAAATCAAAGTGCGTGGTGATCGTGCCTGCCGACGCCTTATCCGCCGGATACTGGATGGGGGTGAACTCCATGATGTCGTTTTCCTCCGGCACGATGACGATGCCGCCGGGGTGCTGCCCCGTGGTGCGCTTGACGCCGCAGCAGCCCGCGACCAGCCGGTCGATCTCGTCGCGCCCCAGCGTCACGCCGTTTTGCTCGCAGTATTTCATGACATAGCCATAGACGGTCTTTGCTTGCAAGCCGGATATGGTGCCCGCCCGGAACGCGTGACCCTTACCGAACATCACCTCGGTATAGGCGTGCGCCCTGGGCTGATATTCACCGGAGAAGTTCAGATCGATATCCGGCGTCTTGTCGCCCTTGAAGCCCAAAAAGGTCTCGAAGGGTATCTCATAGCCAAGCTTTTGGTACGGCGTGCCGCATGCGGGGCAGCTTGCGTCCGGCAGATCCACGCCGCAGGCATAGGTGCTCCGGTCGATATCAAAATCGCTGTGCTTGCAGTTCGGGCAGACGTAATGGGGCTGCAGGGGATTGACCTCCGTAATGCCCGCCATGGTCGCCACAAAGGAGGAGCCGACGGAGCCACGGGAGCCGACAAGATACCCGTCGTCGTTGGATTTTTTCACCAGCCGCTGCGCCATCAGATACAAGGAGGCGTAGCCGTTGCCGATGATGGAATTGAGCTCCTTGTCAAGTCGCTTTTGCACGATCTCCGGGAGCGGATCGCCGTAGATCTCATGCGCCCGCTTTTCCGCCATCCCGCGAAGCTCGTCGTTGGCGCCGGGGAAGGTGGGCGCATAGGTGCTCTTTTCGGAAAGGAAGGGCGGCATGGCCTCGCACATGTCCGCTATGGCGTTGGGGTTGTCGATCACGACCTCGCGGGCGCGTTCGCCAAGATAGGCAAACTCCTCCAGCATCTCCTGCGTGGTTTTATAATAGAGCGGCGCTTGCTGTTCGGCGTCCTTAAAATCCCGCGCGCTCATGAGCACGGCGCGAAACACCGCGTCCTCGGGATCGAGAAAATGCACGTCGCCCGTAGCGACGGTGGGCTTGCCCAGCTGATCGCCCAGCTCCAGGACGCGTTTATTCAGCGCGCGTAAGCCCTCGTCGTCCTTCACGCGCTCCTCGCGCACCAAAAAGGCGTTATTGCCGATGGGCTGTATCTCCATATAATCATAAAAGGACGCGATATCGAGCAGCTCCTGCTCCGGCTTTTCCTCAAGCACCGCGCGGAACACCTCGCCCGCCTCGCAAGCGCCCCCTACGATCAAGCCCTCCCGATACAGGCACAAGAGGCTCTTGGGGATGCGCGGCACCTTTTTCAAATGATCCAGATGCGCATAGGACACCAATCGATAGAGGTTCAATAGCCCCGTGTGGTTTTTTGCAAGCAGTATGATGTGATAGCTGCTGCGCCTGCCCTTGACCTTTTCGGGGGGCAGCGCGTGAAAGAGCGGCAGCTCGCGCACGCCCCTTTCGTTAAGATGCGAAAGCAAGGTGCGCATCAGCGCCGCCTGCTGCGCAGCCTTTTGCGAAGCGCCGCCTGTAAAGGCCGGCGGCTCCGCCTCGTGATAACAGTCACGATGCAGGCGCGTGGCGTCCGCGTAGCGGTTTTGGGGCGGGAATTCCAGCCGCTCGCAGTAGGTGCAAAGCGTAAAGGCCGTTTCGCTGTCCGCCACCCATATGCCGCCGTTTGCAAAATCGCGCAGCGCGCGCAACGCGTCATAGAGCACGGACGCGTTTTCCATGTCCGCTTCGCAAAGCCCCGTTTCCTTTTCTACCTCGGCGGGTATAGGCATGCCCGTATCCACGCATACGCAGAAGGAATCCTTTGTGCCCTCCGCCGTAAAACGTTCCGCCGCAATCTGGAAAACGCACGCGAGGTCAAGCCCCTTTGCGGCGGTCATGGAAACCGACACGAAGCTTTGCCCTTCCCATTTGCACAGCGTGCAATCGGGGCTTAGGTATCCCTCCACCCCAAGAATCACCTTGATATCCACGCCGTCCTTTTTGAGCTTGTTGGCCGCGTTCACGGCGGCCGGAAACGCCTGCACCACGCCATGATCCGTGATGGCGACGGCCTTATGACCCCAGCGGGCAGCGGTTTTGACGGCGTCCGCCGGCTCCACCAGCGCGTCCATGCTGCTCATCTTGGTGTGCAGGTGCAGCTCCACCCGCTTTTCCTCCGCTGCATCCGCGCGCCGCACGGCGGGCGTCTCTGCCAAGTCCCGCACGAGCAGGCACATGCGCTTGAGATAGTTATCCATGTTGTAGCTGCCATGCGCGATAAGCCGGTCGCCCTTCTTCTGGCAATCGGCAATGCGCGCGGCAACGTTTTTCTCGTTGGGGTCTAAAAAGAGCTTGCAGGGCACAGCGCCCGTGCGATCCGTCAGCACCACCTGCAAAATCAGGCCGCCATCCTTCTTTTCGCGGCTTTCCATGGAAAGAATGACGCCGCATACCGTGATGGTGCCCGCGTTCTCCTGCACGTCGCGCATGGGCAGCGCACGCTCCAGCCTGGGCAGGGTGCGGCCATAGAGCAGCTTGCCCTGCGGCTTTTGCGGCGGCTTGCGCACATCCTTCTTCGGCGCGGCCTTGGCCGTCTGCGTTGTCGGCCGGGTGTTTTGCTGCGGCGCGGCGGCGGGCTTTTGCATATCGTCTATCGCAAGCTGCAACGTCAGCGGCAGGCCGATCGCCGCCATGGCTGCCTGCGCGTATTGCTTGCAGTACGCGTCGATACCGGGTATGTGCATAACGCTTTGGGGCACGCGCGCCGTCACAACACCGTCCGTTTGCGACCAGACAGCGCCCTTAAAGAAGGGGCGAAGCTGCGGCGCGTTTTCCAGCCACCTGTCGGCGATCGCAGCCGCCACCGCGTCAAAATCCGTTTGCAGCAAAACCTTGGGATCGGTATAGACGATAGCAAAATCCAGGCTACAGCCCGGCATCATCTCAACAAGCTTTTCCCGAAGCCCTCTTTGCGCGTCCATGGGCACAAACGCATCGGCGGTGAAATACGCCCGCAGCTCATTGCGGCTGCGAGAGAAGGACACCTCCGTAGGATGTATGTGTAAGGATGTAAAAAGGCTATCTATCTGTGCGTCCATGCTTTGCCATGTCGATCAGCTTGGTGATCGCCGTCTCCGTTTCGTATACGCCGCACTGCTCGCCGTGGACGAACAGCATGGCCTTTTTGCCGTGTTCCCCGAACGCGATACCCATATCCGCCTCCCGCGCTTCACCCGGGCCGTTGACGATGCAGCCCATCACGGCCACATGCAGCGGCTGTGCCAGATCGGCAAGCGCCGATTTGACCCGTTCCACCACAGGCAAAAGGTTAAAGCCCGTGCGCCCGCAGGTGGGGCAGCTTGTGACCTTTACGCCGTCCGTCCTTAATCCCGCCGCGCGCAGGATCGCCTTTGCCGCGTACACCTCCTGCAAGGGATCGCCCGTCATGGAAACGCGAAGCGTATCCCCGATGCCCTCCATGAGCAGCGTCCCTATCCCTACGGCGGAATTGACGAGGGCTTCCTCCCCCGCCCCCGCTTCCGTGACGCCGATATGCAAGGGATAATCCGACTGTTCGTGCATCAGCCGGTAGGCAGTGACACATTGGGGTACGTCGGACGCCTTCAGGGAAATTACGGTATCGTAAAAGCCCTGCGCCTCCAATATGCGGATATGCCCCATGGCGCTTTCCACCATGCCCTCGGGCGTCGGCCCGCCGTACTTTTGCAGGATGGCAGTCTCCAGCGACCCCGCGTTGACGCCGATGCGGATGGGCACATGATGCGCCTTTGCGCAGTCCGTTACCGCGCGCACGCGCGCGGCGCTGCCGATGTTGCCGGGGTTGATGCGCAGCTTGTCTATGCCGTTTTCCATCGCGGCGATCGCAAGGCGATGATCAAAATGGATATCCGCGACCAACGGCACACCCACCCGCGCCTTGATGGCGGGAATAGCGTCGGCGCAGGCCTGATTATACACCGATACACGCACGATCTGACATCCCGCTTTTGCAAGGGCGTTGATCTGCGCGGCGGTAGCCTCCGCATCCGCCGTGTCCGTATTGGTCATGGACTGGATGGAAACGTCCGCGCCGCCGCCAAGCGGCACGTCCCCCACAAACACCTGTCTTGTCATTGCAGCAATCTCATAACGTCCTTATAGGTCAAAAACACGACCAGCGCCATCAAAAGGGCAAAGCCGATCAGATGGATCATGCCCTCCTTGTCTGGATCCATGGGCTTGCCGCGCACCGCTTCGATCAGCATGAACACCAGCCGCCCCCCGTCCAGCGCCGGAAGCGGCAGGAGGTTCACAATCGCAAGGTTCACGCTCAGGAGCACCGTGAGCCTTAACACCGTCTCAAAGCCCAGCCGCACCGCCTGCCCGATCACATCCACGATCATCACGGGCCCGCCCACGTCGCCGTCATGCACCTCGCCTTTAAAAAGGCTGCCAAAGAAGCCGAACATGGTCTGCACCAGCTCGCCAATATAGTGGAAGGAATTGCCCACACAGGTCAAAAGCGGAAAACGATAACGCGCGGGCTGTATGGTAACGCCCAGCATATTGCGCCCTTCCGCCTCGCTGTAGATGTCATATAGGGTAAGCTCGAGCCTTTCGCCGCCGCGATCCACGACCACGATACAGCTTTCGCTGTTCGCGGCAAGGATGGCGTCCGTGGCCTCCGTATAATATTCGAGCTGCTTATCGCCCACGCGCAGCAGCACGTCGCCCTTTTGCATGCCGGCCTCCGCCGCGGGGGATACCGCCGCAAAGTCCAGTATTTCCGGCATATAGTCACCATAGGCGGCAAGCGTCACGGTCGCAAACACCACGGCGAACAGCAGGTTCATAAACGGCCCCGCCACCACCACCAGCATCCGCTTCCACACGGCCTGCTTGTTAAACGCCGTAGGGCTGTCGCAGTCCTCATCCTCGCCCTCAAAGCGGCACATGCCGCCCAGCGGCAGCGCGCGCAGGGAATACTGCACGCCGTTCTTCTCCTTTTTCCAAAGGACGGGACCCATGCCGATGGCGAATTCCAACACGCCAAAGCCAAATTTCCGAGCCACCCAAAAGTGTCCCAGCTCATGCACAAAGGCCAGTACGCCGATGACGATTACGGCGACAAGTATAGATACGATCGTTGTCAATGCTTATTCCTTTCGCGCCAATCTTCTTGCTTGTTCATCGATGGACAAGATGTCCTCAACGCTGCGCGCCCAACCGCCGGGCGCGTGCTCCATAGCATATTCTACGCGCTTTGCGATATCCGTAAAGCCGATTTGACCCATAAAAAACATTTCCGACGCGGCCTCCTTGGCCGCGTTATACACGACCGGCAGCACCTCGCCCTCCTTGAGCGCCTCGTAGGCCAATCGTATGGCAGGGAAGCGTTCGGCGTCCGGCGCCTCAAAGGTCAGCGTGCCCACGCGGGCGAGATCCAGTGCGCCAAAGCCCAAGGGCGCGCGCAGGGGATAGGTCAGCGCATAGGCGATCGCAAGGCGCATATCCGGCATGCTCAATTGCGCCATGGTGCTGCCGTCTGCAAATTCCACAAGCGAGTGCACCACGGATTCGGGATGGATGAGCACATCCACCCTGGGAATCTCAAACAAATACGCGGCCTCCATGATCTCGAGACCCTTGTTGAACATGGTGGCGGAATCCAGCGTGATGTTCCTGCCCATCTTCCATGTGGGGTGCGCAAGCGCCATCTGCGGCGTTACGCTTTGCATCCGCTCCGGCGTGTACGTTCTAAACGGCCCACCGGAGGCGGTCAAGATCAGCCGCTTCACATCCTGCCGGTAATCCGTGGCCGCAAGGCACTGGAAGATGGCGGACTGCTCGCTGTCGATGGGAAGTATGCGCCCGCCGTAGCAATCCAGCGCGTCCCAGACCAAGCTATGCGCGCACACGACGCTTTCCTTGTTGGCAAGCGCCACGGTTTTTCCGTGACGAAGCGCGCTCAAAAGCGGCAGCATGCCCGCGAAGCCGCTGATGGCGTTGACGACCACATCCGCTTCCGCAAGCGCCGCAAGCTCGCACGCGGCGTCCTTGCCCGCAAGGATCTTGGCGCCCAGCTCGCCATGCGCCGCGCGAAGGGTCTGCGCCGCCTTTTCATCCCCCACGCCGATATAGCGCGGCATAAATTCCGCCGCCTGCTCCACCAGCGTCGCCGTGTCATGCCCCGCGCATATGCCCAGCAGCGAAAAATCGCCCGGCGCCGCGCGCAGCACGTCCAGCGTCTGCTTGCCTATGGAGCCTGTAGAACCCAGCAATACAACATTCTTCATTATGCTCTCACTTTATGGCATTCATCCAGATGATATACAGTAAACCGATCGGCGCGCAGAACAGCACGCTGTCGATCCTGTCCATCATGCCGCCGTGGCCGGGGAAGATGGAGCCGTAGTCCTTCACATTGGCCCAGCGCTTGAAAAGGGAAGCGAACAGGTCGCCCACCTCGCCCAATACGCCGCAGACGAAGCCCAATACCAGCAGCAGCGGCAAATGCGCTTCATGTCCCCAAAGGGGGCTGACAGCCCATGTGGCCAAGCCGCCCAACACAGCGCCCGCAAGCCCCGCCAAAGACCCTTCGACGGTTTTCTTGGGGCTGATATCCGGGCAAAGCTTATGCCTCCCAAGGGCGGAGCCTATAAAATAGGCCAGCGTATCGCCCAATAGGGGCGACGCAAAGCAAAGCAGCATGGCCGTGCGCCCGACGACCCTGTCGGGGTACGCCATGACACATGCAAGTATAGCACAAAACAGCAGCGGATACATACATACCAAGAGTGAACAAAAGATGTCCTCCATGGAACGATTTTTGTTCCACAGCCTTTCGCTCACGGAAAGGATGGCGCAAAGCGCGCACCACACCGCAAGCGCAGCCCCGCCGTAGAGCACATACGCCGTATACATCAGCGCCGCGCAAAGATACGCGCCCCACATGAAGGGGTTGTAGCCCTTGGTTCTAAAAAGCCGCCCCATTTCGTATACGCACAGCACGACCCCCGCCGTAAAGATGGCGAATGTGACAAAGCCGCCAAACGCCAAGGCGGTACAAAATACGGCGACCAGTGCGACCCCTACGATGATCCTCGTTTTCATATCTTATTTCACCCCTCCGTAGCGCCTGTCCCGCGCCGCATACGCCAATAAGGCTTGTTTATATTCCTCATCGGAAAAATCGGGCCAAAGCGTATCCGTAAAGTAAAACTCCGCATACGCGCATTGCAGCAGCAAAAAGTTGGAAAGCCGCATCTCGCCGCTGGTGCGGATCACAAAATCCACATCCGGCTGGTCATGCGTGTACAGCCGCTGCATAAGCGCCGCCTCGTCGATCCCGTCCACCGTCATGCGGCCGGCTTGCACCTCCGCCGCCAGCAGCCGCGCGGCTCGCACGGCCTCACTGCGGCTGCCGTAATTGAAGGCGATGTTGAGCTGTAAGCCCGTGTTTGCGGCGGTGCGCTCCATCGCTTCCCGCAAGATGCGCCGCACGCCTTGGGATACGTCCTCCAAAGCCCCCAGTATGCGGATGCGGACGCGGTTTTCGTCCAGCGCGTCGAGCTCCTCGGAAAAGAACTCCCGCAAAAGACCCATCAGCACGTCCACTTCCCCTTGGGGGCGCTTCCAGTTCTCCGTGGAAAAGGCGAAGATGGACAACACCTCGACGCCCAGATCGCTGGAGGTGCGAATGATGCCGCGCAAGCGCTCCGTGCCCGCGCGGTGTCCCGCGGAGCGCCCAAGCCCTTGCTGCTTTGCCCACCGGCCGTTGCCATCCATAATCACGCCCACATGCCGGGGCAGGTTTTCAATTCCGGTCGTATCCATGACGCTCCCTGTAAAAAAGGGCGGTCGCCCGCCCTTCGCTCGTTAAAGCACGTTCGTTTTGAACACGGCGTAGCACAGCTCCACGCTGTCCGCCGCCGTTTCGCGCACGCGTATCACCCGCGCTTGGTTACCCGGCACGCCCTTTTTTGAGCGCACCTCCTTTTCCGTCACGCGATACCCTCGATCCGCCAAATATGCCTTGGCCTTTGAAAGCTCCATGCCGAGCACCGCATGCATCAAACCGCAAGGATCTCCTTTTCCTTGGCGGCGATGGCAGCATCAACGTCCTTGATGGCGGCGTCCGTCTGCTTTTGGATCTTATCCTCCAGCTGCTTCTGGTCGTCCTCGGTAAGCTCGCCGTCCTTTTTGGCCTTTTTGCTGCTTTCCACAGCGTCCCTGCGGATGGAGCGGATGGCGACCTTCGCCTCCTCGCCCTTTTTGCGCACGACCTTGACCAGCTCCTTGCGGCGCTCCTCCGTAAGCTCGGGGAATACAAGGCGGATAAGCCTGCCGTCGTTGGAGGGATTGATGCCAAGATCGGATTTTTGAATGGCCTTTTCCAGCGCCCCCAGCATGCCGGGATCGTAGGGTGCTATCACGAGCATGCGCGGTTCGGGCGAAGAAATGTTGCCCGTCTGGTTGATGGGGGTAGGCGTGCCGTAATAATCCACCATGATGCGATCCAGCACCTGCGCGTTAGCGCGACCCGCGCGAAGGGAGGCGAGGTCACGGTCAAGCACACCCTTGGTTTTTCCCATTTTGTCCTTTGCGGTTTCCAGAATATCCATAAAAGCACCTCCGGCGTTTCATTATCGTCTTGTTCTATTTTACCTGAGTTTGCGCCCGCACACAAGTATCAATCTGTTTGATCGTCGATGCGGGTGCCCACGGCCTCCCCCTTGACGGCGCGCAGCACGTTTTCGGCGTCCGCCATGGCGAATGCGATGATGGGGATGTGGTTTTCACTGCATAAGGTGATGGCGGTAAGATCCGTTGCGTGCAGCTCCCTGTCGATCACCTCTTTATAGGAAAGATGCTTATAGGGCACGGCGTTTTTATCGATGCGGGGATCGGCGGAGTAGACGTAATCGATGTTTTTGGCAAGCAGCAGCGCGTCCGCCCGCATTTCGCAGGCCTTGAGCGCGGCCGCCGTATCCGTCGTAAAGAAAGGACTGCCGCTGCCGCCCGCGAAAATGACTACCTTGCCCGCGTCCAAGGCGGCAAGCGCATTGCGGGAAGCATAGCTCTCCGCCATGCGCGGCACATCCACCATGCTCATCACCACGCAGGGCACGCCCAGCGCGCAAAGCACATCCTGCACGGCGAGCGAGTTGATGACGGTAGCGAGCATGCCCATCTGATCCGCCCGGTTCCTGTCCATATCGCCGCTTGTGCGGCCGCGCCACATGTTGCCGCCGCCCAGCGTCACGCCCACCTGCACACCCAGATCGTGCAGCGCCTTAATCTGGGCTGCGATGCGTTCCACCTTGTCAAAGTCGATGGCGCCGACCTTCACCTTGTCCGTATGCTCGTCATAGCCCATGGCCTCGCCGGACAGCTTCAAGGAAATGCGTTTGTATTTGAGCAAAATCAATGCCTCCCGATCCAATCGAAGTGTTTTTTATCCTCACTATTATATAAGAGCAAACGTAAAATGCCAATGGGGAATCAAACAAAAAGCGGACGGGAACCCCCATCCGCTTTATCGCACGTTGCTGAAAAACGCTTAGCCCTTGATCTGCTCGGCGATCTCGGCCGCAAAATCGTTCTTCTTCTTTTCGAGTCCCTCGCCCATCTCGTAACGGACAAAGCGACGAACGCTGATCTTCTCGCCGATCTTGGCAACGGCTTCGTTGATCATCTGGGCAACGGTCTTGTCCTGATCCTTGACGAAGGGCTGCTCCAGCAGGCAAACTTCCTTGTAATACTTCTCGATACGACCCTCCACCATCTTCTCGATGATGTTGTCCGGCTTGGGCTTGGGCTCGTTCTTGGCCTGCGCACGAAGGATTTCCTTCTCCTTCTCGATCTCGCTCTGATCCACTTCCTCCTTGCTCACATAGGTGGGCTTGGCGGCTGCGATCTGCATGGCGACGTCGTGTACGAGGTTTTTGAAATCATCGGTCTTGGCAACGAAGTCGGTCTCGCAATTGACCTCGACCAGAACGCCAATCTTGCCGCCCAAGTGGATGTAGGAATCCACGATGCCCTCGGCGGCGATGCGGCTGGCCTTCTTGGCGGACGCGGCAAGGCTCTTTTCACGCAGATAATCCATGGCCTTATCCATGTCGCCCTCGGTCTCCAGCAGAGCCTTTTTGCAATCCATCATGCCGGCGCCGCTCATTTCACGGAGTGTCATAACGTCTTTGGCTGTAAACATGCTTTGGTATCCTCCTACCTAAAATGTCAAATTGGGATTAAAAATCGTCCTCGGCTGCGACGGCTTCGGCTTCCACAGCTGCCGCATCCTCCATCTGCTCGCCCTGACGGCCTTCGAGCACCGCGTCCGCCATCTTGGAAGCGATGAGCTTGACCGCGCGGATCGCGTCATCGTTGCCGGGGATGGGGTAGTCGATCTCGTCGGGATCACAGTTGGTATCGACGATGGCGACGATGGGGATACCCAGCGTGTGCGCCTCGGAAATGGCGATGTGCTCCTTGCGGGGATCGACCACAAAGATGACGCCGGGAAGCTTCTTCATCTGGCGAATGCCGTTGAGGTTCTTTTCCAGCTTTTCGCGCTCGGCCATAAGCTGAATGACTTCCTTCTTGGGCAGGAGGCTAAAATCGCCGTCGGCTTCCATCTTATCGATGGCGTTGAGGCGGGCAATACGCGTCTGGATGGTCTTGAAGTTGGTGAGCATGCCGCCCAGCCAACGCTGGTTGACATAGAACATCTCGCAGCGCTTCGCTTCCTGCTCGATGGACTCCTGCGCCTGCTTCTTGGTGCCGACGAACAGAACGGTCTCGCCGTCCATGGCCATGTCGCGCACGAAGTTATAGGCGTCCTCCGCCTTCTTGACGGTCTTTTGCAGGTCGATGATGTAGATGCCGTTGCGCTCGGTGAAGATGTATTCCTTCATCTTCGGATTCCAGCGGCGGGTCTGGTGGCCGAAATGTACGCCGGCCTCAAGTAACTGTTTCATGGAAATAACTGACATGGATAGTACCTCCTTCGTTTTATTCCTCCCCGTTCTTCTTCTGCGCCGGAAAGCCCATGTCAAGGCACGAAACCGGGCATCCAAACGGGTGTGTCGTCATGCGTTCCATCCGCATGCTCATACGCTTGGCATTTTATCACAGCGCGCCGTGCCGCGCAAGCCTTT
>JAUNJX010000005.1:80890-81158 GCA_030533005.1 Clostridia bacterium
GTGTGTTGTACCGCTGAATTATAGCACGGTGCGAATGCCTTTGCAAGTGCTTTTTAGGGCAAATTCGCCTGTATTTTTCGCGTGCGCGGGCGCGCGCCCGTCACACTTCGGTAGCAAAATGCCCGAATGCTATTCGTCCCCCTCTATCTCGTCCATGAGGTCGAGAAACTCTCGGAATACCTCGTCGAGCAGCACGTCATTGTCAATGGGAACGTATACGTCCTCGGAATCCTGACGCACTATCTTGAGCAGCACGATCTCCGCCTCG
>JAUNJX010000006.1 GCA_030533005.1 Clostridia bacterium
GCCAATCCCGCAGGGCCTGCGCCCAGAATGATGACATCATAGATTTTGCTCATAGTGTACTTCCATCCTTCTTTGTTTGTTTTCCTTGGTAATATCGTAGTGCAGGATTCAAAGTGAATCAAGATTACGTTTGTGAATAAGCTGCAAGATTATCGTGATTATTTTTTTGAACCATGTTAAAATGGCTCATACCACATTGCAAGAAACGATCATGGTGTCCGCCCTGCGCGGGCACGGACAGGAGCAAACCAAATGGGACGTCCCAAATTAAGCGTTGAAAAAAGGCGCGAGGTCGAGATGCAGCTGATCCGCATCACGAATGAATTGATACACAGAGAGGGGCTCGGCGCCGTCACCATCCGCAAGATCGCGCAAGAGGCGGGTCTCAACAGCGCGATCCTCTACAAATATTTTGCGGATCTGGACGAGCTGCTGATGTTTGCCTGCGTGGATATATTTAAGGCGTATCCACGGGAGCTGGCGCAAAGCGAAAAGCGCATGGAGCTTGCAAGCCCGGAAAAGGTGTACCTCATCACATGGGAGCTTTTTTGCAAGCACGCCTTTGCGTATCCCGAATGCATGCACCACCTCTTTTTCGGTAAGCACAGCGACCAGCTGGGGCATGTGGTCGCGGATTATTACGAGCTGTTCCCGGAACAGCTTGCGGGCATGTCGGATGATCTGCAGGTGATGATCCGCACGTCCAAGCTGCGCGCGCGTAATCTTGAGGTGCTGCGTCCGCTGCTGCGGGGGCGCGAGCCGGAAGCGCGGCTCAACCTCATCAACGATCTGACGGTGTCCTTTTTCCATACGCTGCTGCTGGAAAAGATGAGCGGCGGCGACGCGGTGGACAACGGCACGCAGACAGCGCGGATGCTGGAGGCATGCAGGCTGCTGATCGCGTAAAGCGGCGTTTACACGCCCGTAACGCTTCTAAGCCACGCCTCCCTAAGCTCCCACACGGTTCCCTGCGCCGTAGGGCCGATGACCGCGGGCGGATCGAACACGCGATCCCAGCTGCCCGCTATTTTGCGCCGCAGCAGCGGGTAGAAATTGCCCTTGTCCGTTCGCATGAGTATCGTTTCACTGGCGATGCCGTAGCGGCGAAGCTCCTCCTCATGGCGGCGGCTGTCCGCCTCATCCAGCGGGATATACATGTCGTTGACCCGATATCCCCAGCGGTCGGAATCCGTAACGACCACCAGCGCGCGCGGGATCTCCAGCTCCATCACCACGGTGCCGGGCAGCGGCGGCAGCTTTGCCGTATCGTCCAAATACAGCCAGATAGGATATTGAGCGCCCGCAGGACGGGGCACCAGCTTTTCGGCTCCCGCCGCGTACCAATCGTACAGCGCAAGATAGTATTCGCTGATGGAGTCGTTCTTCTCGCGGATATACGCCTCCCGCACGCGGTAACAGCCGGTTTGCCGAAGCTCTCGCAGGGCGTTTTCATGCTGCCTTGTCCATGCCCGTATCGTGTCCATTTGCGCTCCTTACCTAATCAATAAAAGGGATGACAGCGTTATCCGACCTCGCCCGTCACCCCCTTTGTCGCTAGAATTTGCAGTACTGTTCGCGGATGGAACGCATTTCGGTTTGGATGTCGTCAACATCCAGCACCATTTCCATCATGCTGATCTGCTCGTCGTAGACCGCAGGATCGATCTCCGCCTTGATCTCAGGCTCGCAAACGTGATAAACCGAGAGCCCTAACTGGACTCCTGTCAATGGACCCGCATAGGTCGGATCACCATTGGTGACCGTCTCCGCCGCCAAGCCGGAAGCCTCGCCCTCCGATGCGCCCAAAAGAACCACTACGTTCTCCGGGCTATACTGTTCGGCGAAGTCCTTGACCCGCTTCTGGTTTTCCAGATCCATTGCACCTGCGGCTGTTCAGACGAAGCACTCCGTTGAGGAGAACACGACCTCTGCGCCCGCGCTCTGCGCGCACGCCTCGATCGCCTGACCGGGGATGCCGTCACGGTCGCCTATGATAACGACCTTTTTGCCCGCTAATATGCTCATGCCTTTCCTCCTTTCAATATTATACTATAACCTTGATTATAATATTGATCTTGGAAAAAGCAATACGGAAAAGGGCATATAGAAAAATTTTATATGCCTTTTATTGAAGCATTTCCAAAAACGCTTCCAGTCTGGTCGAAAGCTGCCCGCTGTCGCTTTGCGCATAGTCCGTTTCGATAGACATATACGGCACGCCCAGCCTTTCCATCTCCCGGCGGATGAAGTGCGCTTCCACCGCGTAGGGCGTACATGCCTGCAAGGTCACCTCCACCACGCCGTCGATAGCATATTCCTGGATGAGCTTATCCAGCAGCTCCATGCGCACGGTATTGGGCGTCATGACGGAGCAGCCGATGTACAGATACCTCGCGGCGATGGAGGTCAGGATATCCTCTGCCCCCGTGTCCACCATCTGGTAGGCGGCCTTAACGCCGGAGCAATTTTCAAAGCATACCACCGCGCCGCCACATTCTTCGATGATCTTCACCGTCTTATCCAGCACCCCGCCGATAGGGCAGCCGGTGACGAGGATACGCTTCGCGTTTGCCGATACCGGCCTCTCGCCCCGCGCATAGGCGCTTTGTATGTCGTTAGCGAGCGTGCGCAGCTGTTCTATGCGCTGTTGCGTTTCAAAGATGAAGCCCGCGCCCTCGAGCGTCTTATACAGGTCGTAGCCCTTGGCGGGCGGCGGCGTCTGCTTTTGCAGCTCCATCAGCCGCATCCGCTGCGCACGCTCCTCGTTGCGCGCTTTCGCCGCTTCGCGCAGCGCCGCGTCCGTGATCTCTACACCGAACGTTTCCTCCAGAAAGGACTTGAAACGGCGTATCTCCGCCGTCCATACGCCGAGCGCGTTCTCCCGTTCTCCCTGCGGAAGATGCAGGATGTAGGTGGGGCGAATATGGTTGAGCAGCTCGTACATCTTCTTTTTGCCGTCGCATGTGGTCTCCCCCACGATCAGGTCGGAAAAATATGTGTAGGGGCACTTATCCGACACCGCAAAGCCATAGCTGGATTTGATCAGCGGGCAGAGGTTCTTTGGCAGGTGCGCTTCCGCCGCGGGGATGGTCTCGCCGCTCATGCCGCACAGACTTACCGGGGTGAAGCCCGCCGCGTCCAATACCTCTAACGGCGTAAAGGTGCAAAAGATGCCCGCCACGCGGCCGCCCTCCTCCTTGACCTTTTTTACCTTTAAAAAGCCGTTTCTTCTCGCTTCGCCGAATTCGGCAAATTGTGCCGGAAGATCGTATGGCATACTGCTTCCTCCTGTTTTATTTATCCTTACCGCCCAGCTTCTTGACGTAGCTTAAAAATTCCTGTTCCGTTCTGGTGAAGGTGCGGTTTTTCATATACGCGATGAAAATATCCCTGTACGGCCCGTCCTCCTCCAGATCGAAGCACAGGACGCGCCCGGCCTGTATGGCGTCGTTTGCGGCACGTTCGGACAGCAGCGTGATGCCCCCGCCCGACGCCACCATGCTCTTGATCCCCTCGATGTTGTTCATGGACGCCGTCACATTCAGATCGGCGAAGGTTTTGCCGATGCTTTTGAGATAATTATCCGCTTCCTTTCTTGTGCCGCTGCCGTTTTCCCTTATGATCATCGGGTAGCCCAGCAGCTCCCTGCCGGATGCGCCTTCGGCCTTTTTTTGCGCGAACGCCTCCGTATTCGGCGCGATAAGCACGATCTTATCCCTGCAAATGGTGTGATATTGCAGCAGCGATTTACGGCTGGCCGTCCCGACAAACGCGAAAACGGCCTCGCCATTTTGGATACGGTCTATGGCAAAGGAGCTGTCCCCGTCCAGCATGGAAAACTTGCAGGCCGGGTGCGATGCGGAAAAGCCTGACATGATGTCCGGCAATATATAGCTTGAGGGCACGCTGGACGCCGCAATGGAGATCAGCGGGCTGTCCTTTTCCTCCCTGTGAAACGTGTTTTCCAGCATTTCCGCTTGGTTGAGAATGAGCAGCGCCATGCGATACGCCTGTACGCCGTCCTCCGTAAGCTCGATCTTTTTCTTTTCCCTGCGCCGGATCAGCGTGGTTTGCAGCACCTGCTCAAGACGGGCTATATGGCTGCTGACGGTGGATTGGCTTAAAAACAGCTCCTCCCCCGCTTGGGAAAAGCTCCTATGCTCCGCCACCTTCACAAACGCTTCGAGCTGCCTTAGGCTGATGTCCATTGCGTCCCACCTTGCATGTATTTACCCACAGTATACATCAGGCAGCGTGCAATTCCTAACCGTTTCATATTCAAGTAATCGATAACACAGCACATGTTATCGATTTAAACCAATCGAAAAAATCTATCGTATTTTTACGGTTTTCCCAAAGCATAACGCTTGTCCGACATGCCGTTTCCGGTATGGTGACACGCGCAGCTTATGGAACGCTGCGCTGCAAAAAGGCTTGCTCCGAAAAAGCGGGGTGAAAACGGCGGCAAACCGTATGAACCGGGTCGCCGCCGCAAGGGGTCGATGCGTTGCGCTTGATGAATGCTCGATTAGAGAACGGGCGTCCAGGCCATTTCCATGACTTCCTCTACATCATCCATGGAGGCGATCAGGCCGAGGCGGATATACTTGCCCACCACATCGCGCAGGGTGACCTCGGTGAAGTCCTGCGCCAAGCCGAACTGCAGGGAGTTGTTGAGCATGACGTTCATTTCGTAGTCGCCGCCGTTCCAGCCCTGCTCGATCAGCATGTTGGTGGCTTCTTCGGGATTCTCGCGCATGTAGCTGTGTGCCTTTTGAACAGCCTGAACGACCTTCTTGGCGATGGTGGGATTCTCTTTGGTGAATGTGCGGTTCATGGCGATGATGCAGCAGTTTTCGTCCGCAAAATCCTCATCCAGCAGCGAGCGGATGCACTTGAGCGTGCCATCCTTCACCATGCCGTAGGCAAAGGTGTCGCTCAGCAGGGCTGCGGATATCTCGCCGTTTTGCATGGCGGTGATGCAGGCGTCAGCGGAAACGGCGCTGAGGGTAACGTCGGTCTGGGGGTTGATGCCGTCGGCGTCCAGCAGGAGGCTGGTGATGTTATAATCGGATTTTCCAATGCCATTGGGCACGGAAATGGTCGTTCCCTTGAGATCGGCGGTGGTGTTGTACGCGCTGTCGGCCAGAACATACAGGGATTTGCAGCCTATGTGCGCGCCGCCCACGAAGGTCAGGTCTACGCCGTTGGTGACGGGAACGAGCATGGTGGCGATGTGGCCAACGGCAACGGTGGCCTGGCCGAGGCCGAGCGCTTCGGTGTAGGAGTTGCCTTTTACGCCTTCGCTGGTGAGGCCGGCTTCTTCATAATAGCCCAGATGCGCGGCAACGGTGGGGCCGGAGGTGCAGCCATCCGCCATATAGTACAGGACGGGTTCGCCATAGGCGGGCTCTGCCTGCATGGCGGCCAGCTCCTCCGCAGTGGGCGTCAGATCGACATTTGCCATGTCGATGGCGCGCCCCTCCATTTCGATGGGGGTGAACATAGCTTCCCAGTTGCCGGAGGTGGAGGCTTCGTAGGAATTCATATGCTCGTCAGCAGCGTTTACCTCGACCTCAACGCCATCGATACCCATATCGATCTGGCCGTCGTTATTGGTATCGCCGGCGATGGTGGCGGCATTGGGGTTGGCAGCAGGTGCGGCCGGAGCCGCTTCCTCGTTGGCGGCAGGTGCGGCCGGGGCTGCGCAGGCGCATAGCGACAGCGCCATGAGCACGGAAAGAACCAGTGCAAGGATCTTCTTTGTGGACATTTGTTGTTTCTCCTTAACGATTTTTTATTCATCAAACCGGCAAGCCGGTTTAAGAAACGAAGGATAATTTATGCTTTCTTGCCGCCAAAGTGCAGCTTGTTGAGGATATCGTTGCGGTATTTTACGAAGCTCGCGGAGGAGCGGTCGCGCGGAAAGCTCTCGTCGATCTTGATATCGGCAATGATATGGCCTGGATTGACGTCCATGACTAAAACACGCGTGCCCATATAGATCGCCTCGTCAATATCATGGGTGACCATGAGCGCCAGCTGCCGCTTCTCCGCCCAAATGTTCAATATCTCATCCTGCATGTGCATGCGGGTAAAGGCGTCCAGCGCGCCAAGCGGCTCGTCCATCAGCAGGATCTCCGGCTCGCTGATCAAAGAGCGCACCAGCGCAACGCGCTGCGCCATGCCGCCGGAGAGCTGCGCTGGATAATCATCCTTAAAGCTTTCCAGACCAATGACCTTGAGCATGCGCCGAACCTTATCCTCGTTGCCTTTTTTCACGCCCCGCATTTCCAAACTGAAGGCAATGTTCTTTTCCACCGTTAACCAAGGAAAGAGGGTGGGCTTCTGGAACACCATGCCTCGATCGGGCGCAGGGCCGTCGATCTCCTTGCCGTTTACGCTCACCTTGCCAAGCGTTGGGGTGATAAGGCCGGCGACCAAGCGCAGAATGGTGGATTTGCCGCAGCCGGATGGACCCACCAGCGAGATAAACTCGCCGCTTTCCATGGTAACGTTGATGTTGTGCAGCGCGTGGATGACCTCGTCGCTTTCCACCTTGGCAAAGCTTTTGCCGATATTTTCCAGCTTTAGTGTTACCCTAGCGTCAGCCATTATTTCTCAGCTCCATTCTGCCAGCGCAGGACATGGCGTTTGATCTTTTCCAGCCCCTTGGTGACCATTGTGAAGATAAAGCAGATCACGAACAGCGCAGCAAATGTTTTGTCATAGCTCGCCCAGCCTGTCTGCCATGTCATATACCAGCCCAAGCCGGATTTCACGCCCAGCATCTCCGCTATGATGAGCGCAACACAGGAGGAGCTCATGCCCTGCGTGCACCCCTGAAGGATGGATGGCATGGCGTGAGGAATGGCAACGCGGAAAACCAGCTGCCTTTCGCTTGCGCCAAGGGTTCTTGCCGCCTCGAAGAAATCCTTGTCCACATTGGAGATGCCCGTCATGGAGGCCACGGTAACGGCAAACCATGCACCCAAGGCAATGATGAACACAGCGCCGCCAAAGAGAGAGCTTGCGATAACCATGGTCACCGGTATCCAAGTGGAGGTGGGGATAGGCCCAAGGAACTTGATGATGGGGTCTATCCAATACCTGACCTTCTTGGAATAGCCGCAGGTGATGCCGGTGATAAGCCCCAGAAAAACGCCCGCGCTATAGCCAAGAAGCAGGAGCTTTAGGGTGTTGAGCGTGCAGTCTAGCAGCATCATATAATCCTTGCAAAAGGCGTTGATGATGGAGTTCATGCAGGGCACGAAGGGCTGGGTCAGAATGCCGGTCTTGAGGGTCATATAGTCGTAAAAAGCCAGAAACACAAACAGCCCGGCAAACAGAGGGGCTTTGTAATGCACCCGCTCGTAGGTGGCGTTCACGCCTGCTCTTTTGCGCACCAAGGCAATGATAAAATAGACAACGTAGGCGGCGATGGACAGGCACAGCAAATAGAAATACCTTTCGGGATGGACGTTTTTGCTCTTATCCGGTATCTGCGTATACTCCAATATGGCGATCAGGCCGCAGATCACAGGCATGGCGATGGTTATGCCTTCCAGTATCTTTTCCTTGGCGGTCTTTTCTTTTGTTTCCAGCTCCTTGAGCTGCTCGCGCGTTAAGCTGGTAAGCTGATCCGCGTCCGCGTCACAAAGCTGCTGTTGGTTTTCCGGCAACATATAGCTTTCCTTTCATCACTGTAATGATAAAAAGTATCATTTCCCAAGTTATAATAATCAAGTTTACCTATTGTAATTGCATCGCGCTATCGCCGTCAAAGTGTTTATTCCGATTTCGCAGGGGGTGTTATCGACTAAATAAATCACATTTTCGAGAGGCCGTCGCCACGCGGCGCGCATGAAAAAAGGCTTTCCAAATAGAGCACGTTCATCCGGGAAGCCTCGATGCAGCATGCGCTGATTCTCTTTGTTGTGGCTAATCGGGAAGCTGACTTTCCTTGCCGCCCAGCATGATGATGAGCGATGTAAGCAGCGTCACAGCCGCGCAAAGCTTGCCCCACAGCGCCGTGGTATGGCAGGGCATTTCGGCGTTGGCGCACACGCCGATCAAGCCGGTAAACAGCAAAAAGAGCACAACGGCGCCCACCGCGCTAATTGCCATGATCTTGCGATGATCCTGCTTGGCCAAAAAAGCGATGATCGCAACGGCAAGCAGGATCACGGCCACCGCCGCTGCCGCCTGCCCGGTATAGAAACATTTCATGTGCACCTCGCTGCCGCTTTCCAGCGTCAGCATTTTAGCGCATACGGGCGCCCACAGCTTGACCGCGCCCAATACGCACAACGCCGCGGCGGCCTGTATGCCGATGAGTATCTTGGTGAGCTTGCTTTTCATTGTTTTTCGTTCTCCTTATTTGTTACATGCGTCAGCATGCCGTCATGCAGATCATAGCGATTCTCAGCCAGCTTTGCCCAGCGGCTGTTATGGGTGACCATGACCACGCCCGCCCCCCGCTGCGCCTCCTCCTGCAAGGCGCGCATGATCTCCACGGACCAATGCTCATCCAGATCGTTGGTCGGTTCATCCGCAAGGATCAAAATGGGCCGATGGATAAGGCAGCGGGCGGCCATCACCCTGCGGCGCTGCCCGCCGGAAAGCTGATGGGGCAGAAAATCCGCCCTGTCCTCCAGCCCGAAGCGATGCAGCAGCTCGTCCACGCGCTTGCGGCAGACCGCCGTCTTGCCGCCGATATGGCAGGAGAAAAGCAGGTTTTCCCGCAGCGTCAGCGCTTGTATCAGTGTGGCGTCTTGGAAAAGGAACCCGATCTTTTGGGCGCGCAGGGCGGATTTTTCTTTATCGCTGAGCGCGGATACCGCCCTACCCTCAAACACATGGCTGCCGCCATCGCTTTGCAAAAGCAGGCCGAGTATATAAAGCAATGTGCTTTTGCCGATGCCCGAAGGCCCCTCCACGGCGATGAGATCCCCGGCATTGACCGTAAGGGACAGGCCGTTGATGGGCGTTACGGGTTCGCCCATGAAATAATCCTTGCGGATGTTTTCCAGCTTGCATATTTCCATAAATCAAGCCACCTCCCCTTGCGTGATGGCGGTTTGCGGATCCAACGACGCGCTTTTTGCAGCGGGGATAAGCGCGGCCACAAAGCCGAGCATGCCAGCCAAAAGCACGCCCGCGCCGCCGCATGATAGCGCAAGCCGCAGCGACCACACGGAGGGGGACAGGTTGAACGCCTCCTGCAACACCCCCATGACCGGCTGCATGCACAACAGGGCAAGCACGCTGCCCAGCACGCCGCCAAGGAGCGCCATGGCGCAGGCTTCACCGATGATCAGGCCAAATACTTGTCCCCTCTGCACGCCAATGGCACGCAAAAGACCGATCTCCTTCTTGCGTTCCTTGGCCAGCGCGCCAAAACGCCCCAGCAGCGATAGCGCGGCGATCAGCAGGAAGGCCAGACACAGGGCAAGCAGCACCCGCATGGTAACATCCAGCTGCGCTTGCAAGGCGGAGATGGTATCGCCGGTAAGCAGGCATTGGGCGTCCAGACCCACCTCCTCTGCTTGCTTGGCAAAGTCCTGAGGATCTACGCCATCCTCCAGCTTGATCATGATGACAGAAACGAAATCATCGGGGTTCTTTCCCACCCAGTCCACATTGAGCGTATCGGATGCAAGACACAGCTCCCGCACAACGCCGATCTGCATAAAAATCGTGCTGTCCATGCCTGTGCCGGTGGGCTGCAGCCGGTCTATCACGCGAAATTTTCGTCCCAATGCCAGAAAGCTATTGCCGACGTAGTCCGCATCGAAATTGCTGCCCATGATGAGCTCGTCCGCCCCGACGGCGTCCAGCCCCTCCTCAAGATAGGGGGCGAGTATAAAATCCGTTGCCGCATCGAAGCCGATGATGCGCGCCTCATCGCCGGGCTCACAGCAGGACAGCGCCAACGTCTGCGCATAAAACTGGGGCGACATCGCCGCCACGCCCTCCAGCGCCTTGGCTTGCTCTATCACTTGAGCAGGCATATAGATATTCTCTGGGATGGCAGTGAACAACAGATCCCCACCGTCGGCAGCCGCATATTTTGGAAGCAACACAGCGTCCGCGCCCAACCGCTCACGGCTGAGCGCCAGCCCCTGACGCATGGTTTGCCACACGCCCAGCACCATCACAAACACCGTTACCGTCAGCAGCGTGATGGTGACCGTCAGCATGGCTTGTGACCGCCGCCGGGCAATGTTTTTCCAAATCAGCGTCAGCATAGCATTTTACCCTCTGCGTTTTTTTCCAATTGTTCTCTAGTGCGATTCATAGCAAAATAAGCTAAAAAGCATAATAACATATGAGGTCTGCTACATCCAATCCGCAAAGTCGATGACAGGAGTCGTGTTATCGAAAAAAGGGATGTTGCGATGACGCCGCACAAAAGCGATATTGTAGCAGGATTCACATGCCCATATAGCATACATCGTCGCGCGAGGGCGTAAGGGCGGCAGCAATGTGGCTGCCGCCCTCTGCAACGCGCTGCTTTATATGCTGGGCAGGGATTGATATACGCGGGGCATTTGCCCATATGCTCCATCCGCCAAACGTCGAACTACTTGACTCCAGCATTAGAAAACGTCCGAATCCGCGCTTTGAAGTTCAGATTCGGACGTTGTTCTATACAAATGTTTAATTGAAGAAGCTCTCTGTTTCGATCTTCTGATAGCCGCCGAAGCTATGGGGATAGGCAAACATCTGCGCCGCAAGCTCCTGACCAAGGAACGCTTTTGTGATCTCGTTGGTCTTCGCGGTGATATCGATATCCGCAAAGGCCTCGGGATAAACCGACTTTGCGATAAACCATGTGTTGCTCAACACGGTCTCGAAGTTCGTATAGTAGGCGTTATATGCCATCTGGAGATACACCTCTCCATCCCGCCATGCCTTGCAGCCATCAAACTTAGCGTTGTCCTCCTGATAGAGCGGTTTGATGTTCTTTACTGCGGCGGCGTCCATGATGATGATATCCATGTCCTCGCCGAGAGCGACAAATTTTTCTTCTTCGATGGGCTGGTTGCCGCCTGCGCCAAGGTCTGTAACCACATTATGGATGTTCGCAACCTTAAAGGAAACGTAATCCTGCGATGTCATCAGATGGTTGGTCGTGCCCCAGTTGCCAAGACCGCAGATGTAAACACCGGGCTTGTCCGCGTCCGCGATAGACGAGGTTCTGCTGGAAATTTCCTCTTTTTCGGTTTTGATAAAAGAGATAAGCGCATCGGCTTTTTCTTCGGCGCCGAAAATGACGCCCAGTAAGGCCATGGACTGTGCAAAGGCGTCGTCGAACACGCTGTCGGGACCCGCTCTTAAGGTGATGACGGGAACGCCAAGCTGCGCCTGTAAGGCGTCCTCCTTCTCCACATCCTCATATTCGGAGATAACGATATCGGGATCACAGGCAAGTATCTTTTCCGCCTCCGCCGCTTGCGCGTTAGGCCCGCCCACACCGCAGGAATCCAATGTGGAAAACACGTCCCCGTAAGCAATCACATAGGGCCTTGCAACGCCGTCAAACATCTGCGGACGCTCTGAGAGCGCAGCGTTGTCAATGTCCTCAACGCCGCAGAGCAGCGCGGCATCCCCAACATAGCAATACATCCGCAGCGCGCCCGCGCCAACGCAGACGACCCGCTTGTAGCTGCCGGGCAGGACGGTCACTTCTCTGCCGATCATGTCCGTAACGGTAATCTCCGCAGGCAATGCAGCTTTCGGCGGCTGTTCGGCCACTGCCGGGTCGTCTGTGGGAACTTGTGTTGTCCCTCCCGCGCAAGCGCAGAGAGAGAGCATCATGATCGCAACGAGAAGCAATGCGATCCATTGTTTAGTTTGCATTTTTATTTCCTCCCAAGATGATTTTTTCGCCTTCGTGTTCTATGATCCTGACATCGCTGTCAAAAACATCATGAATGATCGCTTCGGTGAACTGTTCCTTCGTGCCGGCATACTTGACGATCCCGTCCTTCATGAAAAAGAAGCGGTCTCCGAAGCACATGGCCTGATTCAGGTCATGTAAAGAGCTTAGGATGCTGATATTTCTATCTCTTGCGAGCTTTTTCGCCTCATCCATAATAAGCTGCTCATTAGCGATATCCAGATTACCCGTAGGCTCGTCAAATACCAACAGCTTAGGCTCCTGCGCCAGCGCGCGGGCAAAGGCTGCCTTTTGCCGTTCTCCGCCGGAAAGCATTTCTACATTTCTTGCAGCGTAGTTTTCAAGCTGCATGTCCGCGAGGACGCTTTCCACGATGGCGTAGTCCTCCTTTCCTGCCTTGACGCCAAAACGGGATACCCGGCCCATCAATACGGAATCGAATACGCTAAGGGCGCCAAACTGGATATGCTGCGGCACATACGCGATCTTTCCGGCGCGCTCCCGCTTGGACATTTTCAACAGGTTCGCGCCGTCAAAGAGGATGAAGCCGCCCAGCGGCGTGCATATCCCCAGAATGTTCTTGAACAGCGTGGTTTTGCCGGACCCGTTTTTTCCAAGAAGTATACCGATTTCGCCGTCCTTTAGCTCCATGTCAACGCCCTTTAGTACGGGAGCGGCGCGCCGGTTATATCGAAAGGTCAGACTTTCAATCTGCAGCATGAACGTCCCCCCTTTTTGAAAAGATGATCGCCACAAAGAAGGGCGCGCCAAGCAGCGTGGTAATAGCGCCAACCGGCAGCGCGGCGCCATTACCCATGCTTCGTGACAGCGTATCGGCCAAAAGCAAAAGCAGGCTGCCGCCAAGGATTGTTGCGGGTATCGCAAAGCGATGATCCTGCCCCATCAGCCTTTTCACCACATGCGGGCAGATGATACCGACAAAGCCGATGACGCCCAGAAAGGAAACGCAAACCGCCGTGATCATGGACGAGAGCAGCAAAGAAACAAACCGCAGCGTATCCACATTCACCCCCATGGTCTTAGCCGTCGCGTCCCCGCTAAGAAGCGCATTATATCGCCATGCCATTGGCATGAAAAAGGTGACGCCCAGTACCGTGACCGCAAGCATGATGAGGTCGGTTTTATAGGTTGCCCGCCCCAGATCGCCGAAGTTCCAGATGACCGCCGCCGAAAGCCCCACATCCGTCGCGTAAAACTGCAATATCGTTGTGCCCGCCGTCCAGATCGAACCCATGGCGATTCCGGCCAACACAACCACATTGGGCGAGAAAGACCGAAATCTGCACAGCCCCAGTATCAGCAGAATGGACAGGATGGCAAATAAAAAGGCCATCAGGGAGGTGGCGTAGGGGTTCGCACTGATCGTATAGTTGGAAAGGTTATTCCCTGTAGCCAAAAAGCCGCCCGCAAACACGATAATGGACACATTGGCGCCAAAAACCGCCGCGTTGGAAACCCCCAAGGTGGAGGGAGACGCCATGGAATTGTTCAGCGTCGTCTGCATGATAAGACCCGAAACCGACAACCCCGCACCCGCGATCATCGCCGCAAGAACGCGGGGAACGCGGATGTTCCAGATGATCCTCGTGTTCGCCGCCGTGCTTTTCCCTGCGAGCGCCGCAAAGCAATCGGCTATCGACATATGCGAGGAACCGATGAACAGGCAAACAAAAGCCAACAGGGTCACGGCAAATAGCAAGATGACGATCACCGCCGCTTTCCTTGACACGCTCTGATGCACATAACTTTTTTCTTCCAGCTTGGCCATGCCGAATTTCTCAACAGGGCAGCCGTCTCGCACAATAAGCTTTGTATGCGATGAATGGGGTTTGAAAATAGATAAATCCATATGATACCTCGTGTACAATTTCGCATTGCGCATACTTTCTGCTATGTACTCTAGCTGCATCCAGCGCGCTTTTATCACAAAACAAAACAGGCATACGGCTTTTCTTCAGAAAAACCGTATGCCTTCATAGCACACATTCACATACATTCAAACGCGAAGCACAGTACACAACGTAAGAACAGAACGCTTCTGCATTCCTGGCTGGCTTCATGCCAACCAATTGCAGGCATTATATCAAAGATACGCTGTCAGGTCAAGTTCGGAACGCCGCATGAAGCGTCCTTCCCTCATCTTTTTCGCGCACTTTATGCCTTGTGCAGCGCGTTGATTTCGTCAACAGCGTTTTGCACCAGCTTTGCAATCGAAAGGTCAACAACGCCAACGATGATGTTATCACAATGATTGATGGGGATCAAGATACGCTTGGCGTCGCTTTGGCCAATCGCTGTGGCCATAGCCGGCGTAATCTCACCGAACAAGGCGTCCGCGATGACGATACCGACTGGTCCTGCAATCACATCGGCTTTTCGGCAGCCCACAATCACGGCGTTTTCGCCTGTCGCCGCGCTATCCGCTCCTGCCTTTAGCATTGCGGAGGTCGCGGTGCTGTTGGCGCCGACAGCCGTAACCCTCGTCGTCGGTATGCTTTGTTTGATCGCAGCAACAAGCTGCCTGCCGATCCCGCCGCCCTGTGCGTCAATGACTAATACGTTCATATACTCACCCACTTTGTTTTGTTACTGTTAGTATAATGCCTTGTACCGTTCCAAACCAATAGATTTTTGACATCATCTCCTTTACAAGAACATCTCCCGTGATGAAGCCGCCCTCAAACGAGCGAAACAACAAGGCCAAATCATCATTTGCGATTGGCCCAATGACGATATCATATTTTAGGTCATGGTTGCAGGCAAGGCTTGAAAAGTCGGAAAAATCACGGCTACGGTTATTCATAATAAACATCGCCCATTCCATGGTAGGCTTATCAAAAATGCGTATGCGAAAATCCTCATCCAATGCCCGTTCGTCAAAATCATACGTCGTCACAAATGGGTTGCCGCCATAGATGCGGGCGACGCGCTTAGCCATTGTGGCCGCCTATTCGCAGCTGGTCGTACAATAGAAGCAAATGTCACTACATCCATTATCCTTTTCTAAGGGCTATCCGATTATATGTTCATCCAGCGCATCAGCAAGTATCTCATCGACTGGCTTTTTCGGGATGAAGCAACCGATACGCGATAGTTCAGCGTTGACAGCCATTTTCAGCAGTATAGGCATGTTCTTTGCAGCGATATCAATATCATCATCAAAACGCGTGTAATCAATCAAATGCTTGGCAAACTTCTGCGTAAGCTTGAAGGTAAATAATGAAATATTCCATTCGGCAAAGAAGTCAAGTATGCTTTTAATTCCTCCAATATTGTAGCGCAATGATAGTGTTGGCAATATCTTTATGGCAAGAAACGCAAAGGCAAATCGAAACCATTCTGGGAAAAGACGATGCAAAGGCCATTTATCGAATGAATGAAAAGCTTCAGGAAGCAAGCAGGCAGTCGGGCCGCACAATGAACACGCATGCAGAAATCGGGGGTAAACATACTGCTGCACCGTCCCCGGCATCCGTCTCCGACAGCATGACCCAATACCAGTCTTAACATAGATGAGCCTTGGCGGTAAAACAAGAACCGCCAAAGCCCATCTAACGCATTTGTATTAAAATGCAGCGCGAAGCAGTACGCCTGGACGTGCACCGGTGTGTTCAGTCTCGTCCAGCACGGGAACGCCGTTAACGATTACATAGTCGAAACCCGAAGCGTAATGATAGGGATCATCCAGCGTGGAATTCTCCTTCAGATTATCCAGATCGAAAATGTTGATGTCAGCGAACGCGCCTTCCTGTATCATACCGCGACCCTTAAGTCGGTAATGAGAGGCGGTGAGGCCGGTCATCCTGCGTACGCATTCTTCTATGGAGAGAACCTTCATATCCCGGACGTAGGCGATAAGGAAGTGAATCATGCCCATATAGTGCAGGCAGAAGCCCAGAGAATCGGTCAATTCCTTGTTGCTCAGATCTGCGCTATAGCCGTCTACGGTCAGCATGAACTGAGGCTGCGCAATTTTCTGCAGCATATGCTCATCGCTGTATAGACGAGCCTTGAGGCAGTTTCCGCTCATTAGTTCACCGGATTTGGACAGTATCTCAAAGAAGCAGTCCCACTCATCCATACCAAGGCGTGCAGCCGCCTCCTTCATGGACAGGCCGTTAAGCTCGGGGAAGGGAACGTTGGACTGGATGCCGACGCGATCCCACTCTCCCTTGTGGATGAAGCGCCAATACCTGTCGCAATCCGTACGCAGGCGTTTGCGGATCTGGGGATCTTCAAGCTGCTTTGCCGCTGCGGCAGGGCCGTTCTCCATGATCCAAGGGGGAAGCAGCGTCTGCGCAATGCCAATGCCCCAAGGGAAGGGCGTCATTTCACCCAGCACATCCAGCCCTTCTTCCCTCGCCTTCTCCATCTTTTCTAAAGCATGCTCCCAGCCCATAGGGGGAACATTGGTGTTATGGCGAACATTGAAATGGGAAATGGAGCCGCGGACGCCAGCCTTGCGCAATGCGGTAAGATATTCCTCTACTGCATCCTCGATGAATTCGTCCCTGTTGCGAATATGGGAGGAATATACGCCGTCAAATTCCTTGACCACAGAAAGCAGCTCGTCGATCTCTTCAGGATCGGTAGTGCGGCCCGGCGGGAATTCAATACCCGTAGACAACCCTAAGGCGCCTCCCTGCATAGCTTCTCGAAGCGCTTCCTTCATGATTTTCAACTGCTCGTCCGTAGCCCGGGGACCCTTGGCGTCGACCAACAGGCGAAGGTTCGTGTGCGGGATAAACCAGCCTGTATTTTCTGAAACGCCATTGCCGTACAGCTGCTCGATAATTTTGGAGAAGGAACCCACGATCACGTTCCTTTCCTTATAGCTGCCAAGGATGCCCGCGCCCTTGGCCATGGATTCCAGCGTGCGGGGCGCTATGCCCATGCCGCAGTGACCCACGATCTCGGCGGTGATGCCTTGGCGAATCGTGCTTTGCGCCAGAGGATTATCAGCGAGCGTATGGTCGGAGTGGCTGTGCGCATCAATAAAGCCCGGCGTAACATATTTGCCGGCAGCGTCAATAATTTTTGCCGCTTCCATATCGCCAAGATGCCCTATCTTCACGATGCGGTCGCCCTGAACAGCTATGTCCGCATGGTATGCGGCGTTGCCGGTACCGTCCACTATCCGGCAGTTTTTGATGAGGATATCAATCATGTCATTCTCCTTATTATACGAATTGGACTATTCTCCTGTTTCTACAAAAGCAGTCAGACCGTCATCAGAAGCCCAACAGCAGGGTGCTGATTTGGGGAACAAAGGTGATGATCATCAGCGCGATGAAGAATACGATCATAAATGGCACTGCCTTTCTGGCTATGGTCATAACATTCAGGCCGGAAAAGCTGCTGGCAACATACAGGTTCACGCCCACAGGCGGCGTAACGAAACCGATAGCCAAGTTTACGACCATGATGACGCCGAAGTGATAAGGGTTGATACCCAAGCTCATGGCAAGAGGCAGCAGCAGCGGCGTAAGGATCAGGATAGCGGAGGTGGTATCCATGATCATACCTACGAACAGCAGCAAAAGGTTCATGCCCAGCAGGAATACCACCTTTGTATGGAAGAACCCGCTCAGGATCATGGTGACCTCTTGGGGGATCTGGAGCAGGGTGAGGCAGCGGGTAAATATGCTTGCTGCGGCTACTACCAGATTGATAGGCACACCGGACTCTACGCTTTCCTTCAATACGGAGGGGATATCCTTGATGGATATGGTCTTATATACAAACATGCTCAATATCAGTGCATACAACACGGATACGGCAGCCGCTTCCGTCGGGGTCATGATGCCGCCATAGATACCGCCCAAGATGATAACGGGCATGAGCAGCGCAAGGAAGCTTTCCTTAAACACGCTCAAAAATCCCGCCTTGTGCATCTCGTTGTAGGCCTCAGTCAGTTTTTGCTTATCCTCGCCTGTTCTCTTGCAGCGAAAATAGCAATAGATCATCAGGCAGGCGCCAATGAGCAGGCCCGGAAGAATGCCGGCAATAAACATGCCACCGACCGACACCGTATTAGTTGCCGTACCATACATGATGAAGGGCACACTGGGTGGTATAATAACGCCTAGCCCGCCGGCTACGGCTACCAGAGCCACGGTGAAATCCTTTTCGTAACCCTTATCCGTAAGATAAGGGACCGACATCATACCCACCGCAGCAGTGGTCGCGGGGCCGGAACCGGATATGGCGCCATAAAACAGACAGGTCGCAACCGTCGTGGAAGGCAGACCGCCGGTGAGTTTACCTATGAAATATGCAAAAAAATTAAACAGGCGTTTGGAGATACCGCCGCGGGACATGATGACGCCCGCCATAACAAACAAGGGAACCGCCAGAATGGCGTAAACGTTAAGGCCAAGTACCAGATTCTTAAAGATAAAAATGCCATCGATGGGCAGCGCCGGGTTCATCAGACATGCGATAACGACAGTCAAAATAAGTGCGACTGCAATCGGGATGCCAATCACTAGGGAAGCAAGAAAAGTACACAGGATACTACCTAGCATCTGTCATGCCCTCCTTCTTATTCTTTCTCATTTCGGTAAGCTTTTTATACCAGCTCTGAACCAATCTTATCAAAGACAAAACGCAGCCGAGCCAGAACGAGAGATACAGTATCCACATGGGCATCCGCATCGCCGGGCTGGTGGTGCCGTTTTCCATGATGCTGATCAAAGCCTTCATACCTTCTACGCTCATATAGAGAAAGAAAAGCGTCATGACAAGCTCCGACAGGAAATTCATCACATTACGCACAGGCTTGGGAACGAGGTTGACCACAACGTCAACCCGCAGATGCGCGCCTGTTTTGGTGCTATAGGCAACGCCAACCAGCGAGAACCATACAAAGAGATAGCATCCCAGTTCTTCTACCCAAGTCAGAGAGCTGTTCAAAACATAGCGGAAAAACACGGACAATATCATGCAAATAAACAGGCCAGCCAGCGCAACGGAGCAAATCAGAAGTTCGCCGTTTTTATCCAGCCATTTCAGTATTTTCACCTTCTACTCCTTTCTGCTGTGGGTATATCCCCTAGGGGATATACCCATCCTTCTCAGATCAAATTATTGGATCAGGATTATTGATACTTAGCAACGCAGGCAAGGAGTGCATCCACCAGTTCGTCGCCGATGTCCGCGCGGATCTTCTTCTCCACTGTATCGCCAACGGCCGCCTTAAACTCAGCGCGAATAGCATCACTCAACGGAAGACAAGTCATACCGCCCGCTTCGCATGCCGCTTTGTCGGACTCGAGACGCTCAGTACCAAGCGTATAGGCTTCGTTCAGGAAGTTAGCCGCAGCGGTATCAAAGATGGCCCGATCATCTTCGGAGAGGCCGTCATACCATTCGGTGCTTACGATCCAGCCAGAGACGTTCATGATATGACGTGTGTCAACAAAATAGGTCTGTACTTCGTAGAACTTATTGTTGTTGATCTGGGCAACGGGGTTCTCCTGCGCGTCCACAGTGCCCTGCTGCAAAGAGGTGTAGAGCTGGCCGCCGCCCGCCATAGGCGTGGGGTTGGCGCCAAGAGCCGTCCACAACGCTACATGGTTCTGGTTCTCCATAACACGAACCTTCATGCCCTTCAGATCCGCCAAGGAGTTGACTTCCTTTTTGCAGGTCAGCCAGCGGTAGTCAGCCGTGTTCGCGCCCACAAAGTGCAGGCCGGCCTTAGCGAAAGCGGTATTCAATACATCCATAACATCCGGATCGTTGAGCGCCTTGGTGCCGACCTCAACGGTGGGGAACGCGTAAGGAAGGTCGAAGAGTTCGCACTCGGGAACAAAGTTGGCCAGAACGGAGCTGGCGGCCATGGTCATGGTAACGTTGTTGTTGCGGACATTCTCAACGTTCTCCATCTCGCCGCCCATGATGCCGTTAGCATAAATATCCACCTTCATGCGGCCGTTGCTTTTTTCTTCGATTTCCTTCTTGAAGTTCTGCAACGCGGTGTTTTCGGGACTGTCGTCAGCCAGTACGTTGGTTACAGAGATGGTCATTACCTCCGCGGGATCGACCGCTGTGGCGGGTTCGGCTGCAGCGGGTTCAGTCGCGGCGGCGGGTTGAGCGGCCGCAGGAGCGCTTGTGCTGCATGCTACGAACGAAAGCATCATTGCAGCTGCCATCATTAAACTTACCAGTTTCTTCATTGTTTCGATGTTCTCCTTTCGATGTCTTACTTATTGCTAATGGCGTTCGCCACATACAATCTTCATGTTCGAGCGTGGGCCTCCTGAATTTGGCTTACAGGTTCTTGCCGATCTCAATGATGCCTTCTCGCAAGGTATCCACCACGCGGTCTATCTCCTTTTCGGTGATAATAAAGGGAGGGGCTATCTGCATCGCATCCCCCAGCACGCCATCCGCCGCGCCCAGCACGCCGCCGGTAACCAAGATGCCCTTCTTGAAACAATAGGCGGCCAGCTTTGCGCTGAAATTGAATCCGTCGGCGAACGGCGCCTTGGTGACCTTATCTTTGACGAACTCTATGCCCAGCATCAGTCCGATGCCACGAACCTGCCCAACATACGGGAGTGATTCCAAAGGCTTAAGCTGCTCAAGGAAGTAAGCGCCCATTTTTGCGGAATTTTCCACCAGCCCGTTATCTTTGATGTACTTGAGCACTGCGCTTGCGGTCGCGCACATAAGCGGGTTGCCGGAATAGGTGAAGCTATGGGTGAGTACGCCGGTTCCCTTTTCCAGTGCCTCTACGATCTTGCGATGTACGATCACGCCGCCTGCCGAGGTATAGCCGCTGCCCATGCCCTTTGCTACGCCTATCAGATCGGGGGTTATGCCGAAGTGATCCACCGCGAAGTTTTTGCCGGTGCGGCCAAAGCCACAGATGACTTCATCAACCGCGAGCAGCACATTGTACTTATCACATATCCTGCGAACCTCTTCAAAGTACTCTTTAGGCGGGATCATCGCCGCAGCCGTGGTACCGATGATCGGCTCCAGCACAAATGCGGAAACCGTATCTGCGCCTTCATAGCGGATCACTCGCTCCAGCTCACGGGCACACTCGACACCACAGCCCGGATACTCTTTGTGGTAAGGGCAGCGATAGCAATTACAGGCGGGAATATGCGGGCTGTTGAATAAATAATTCTGGTACTTGGCTCGCCATGAGGGCCGACCGCCGATCGTCAGTGTGCCAAGGGTGTTGCCGTGATAGCTCTGCCATCTGGAGATGACCTTGCTCTTTCCGGCGTTTCCACATTCCAAGTGATACTGCCGCGCAATTTTGATAACGGATTCCATGGCTTCGGAACCGCCGCTGCACAGGAACAGCTTGTCCATCCCCTCGGGCGCCATATCGATCACCTGCTTGGCCAGCCTTGCCCGCGCCTCGCTGGTGAAGGTGCCGCCATATACGAAGGTGACCTTCTCGCTCTGCTCCTGCATGGCGTCGATAACTTCCTTCACGCCATGACCGATGTTTACGACCGCTATGCCCGCTGCGCAATCCAGATATTCGTTTCCCTTGTCATCATAGACATAGACGCCCTTTGCATGATCTACCACCGGAAGCTCGCTGTGCAGATTTGTGTACAAAATATTCTGATCGTTCATACCTTTTCTCCTGTTCGTTATTGCAATAAATTTATGATTGAAAATAAGATGGTTTGTTCGCTATGGATCATTCCACACCGTCTCCATAGCGAATCACCGCGCTTTGAGATGAAGGGAAGAAGCCGACCGATGGATTATCCTTGCCGGTAAGCTTAATTGCGTCCTCCAACGCCTCATCCATGTTTTCATAAGGAAGCATTTGCAGATCCAGCAGGTCTTGTTTATCCACCGTATCGCTGCAAACTACGATCTTCACGCCCATTTGCAGAATATCCAGCGTAGGCAGGGTATGATCCATTTGGATCTTATAATGATCCCAAGTATACTTGCGAGCGGCATCGTAATCCGTATGGAATTTGCGCAGAGGATCAACATAATCAAAGGAATTCATTCCTTCAGGGAAAGCGCCATAGAAAAGAACCACGGAATCCGGCGTGAGCAAATGCTGCAATGCAAATATGGCCTTTACGCCCTGATACATGTCGCAATTAAGCGGAGAGCCCGGCGTCACAACGAAAAGATCGATCTTCTTGGGGACGGTTATGTTGCAAAACTGCCGAAGGTATTCCACCGCAGCCATATGAGAGCCTTCCAACCCACCTACGAATACTTCGGAAGGCGCACCAGTTTGATCCACTACGAAGTTTACGCTGAAATCCACGCCGAACATTTTTGCTGTCTCCAGCATATCCAGATGTATGGGGTTATGATCCAGATTGCCCGCGCCGGTACCGTCTGCAAAGATCATTTCGGGACGGTGATTGATGAGTATCGTCTCCTCGGCGGCCACACCGGGCAGTATGGACTTTCGCCCACCGGAAAAACCCGCCATCTCATGTAGTTCGGTTTTCCCTACGGTCACCTTCACGTCGCATTGCTGTGCTTTCTTATTTACTTTGACAGGTGTGCCAAACGAAGTTCTGCCAAGGTATACCAATTTTTCTTCCGTATAAGGGTCATGGTTTTCGATATGAAGGCCGCGATTATAGAGTGTGTCGCCGATAAAATCGCGCATTTCTTCTTGAGTGGCGTCACGATGTACACCCAAAGCTACAAAGAAGGTTATATTTTCTTCGGGCACGCCCCCGGCCACCAGTTCATCCACCAAATACTCGGAAACCTTTGCCGTAGGCACGTTTCTAGTCGCGTCTGATATGATGATGGCAGCGGTGCTTGCATGCTTGCTCATCGCAATATCCCTGAGAGTCGGGCCTTCCAAAGGATGGGTTATCGCTTCAAAATACCTGTTCTCGTCCGTAAGATGCGGGGGCTTGCGTGCTTGAAACATGCCGGCGCAGTATTCATCAGGGATGCAAATGCTGCGTTTTTCTTCGTGATCCATATAAACCGCCCTGTCACCTTCGCGCCTCAGTTCGTAAATATCCCGTTCCTCTAACATGCTTGCTGTTTCCCCCTTTTGACAAAATAGATCCTAATTCTTTGATTTAGACACATCGATAGCAGAGATATTGAATATTCTTAGCTTAGTGAAACTATTTATGAAAGTCAACATGATATATGTATCAAAATAAAACGTTATCTTTCATAGCCTGTACTTCAATGCCTTATACCGTTCCGCATTGCTCCAATCGCTCCAAATATAATGTCAGATTCCTATATGGAGTAAAAAATATGCCCACGCTAAGCATAGGCATGAATAAGTTTTTAGTTTGTTTGCACATCGTCAGAAATGCAACCCAAAATATGTATTAAAATAAAACATTTTTGCTCACCACCATCCGTTAACGCAGGCCGACGTCGTCATTTCAGCTTGCGCCATAGCGTACTTCTGCTGATACCAAGGCGCTTGGCGGCCACGCTTTGATTCATTCCAACTTCTGCCAGCACCTGATGAATGATATCTTTTTCGATCTCATCCAACGGACGTTGAAGATCAATGGTCATGCCGAGAGCTGCTTCCACATGCGTAGACCAGCATTGCTGCATTTCCCGGGCCGCTTCTTCAGCGGTTATTAAATAGGAGTTGGAATTTTTGACAAGACGGGACATCGTTTTCTCAAACTGCACAAGATTCAGGGGCCAAGTGTAGGATTGCAGTATAGCCATAGCCTCCGGCTCAACGCCGCCCACGGATTTATTATTTTCAACATTCAGCTGATTGAGCAGCAGATTCACAAGCGTCGGAATATCCTCTCTACGCTCTCGAAGGGGCGGCAGGAATATCACGCTCTGGCTGAGCAATTCATATAAGGCAAGAGAAAATTGCTCTTTCATGACCAGCTCCTGAAGATCTACTACCGATGAACATATGATGCGATTGCGCTTATATAAAAGCGTATCGTCTATATATGCGCTCAACTGTGTTTGAATGTTAGGCGCAAGGCGATGGATGTTTTCAAAAAACACAGTACAGTCTTTTCCGTTTATCGGGCTACTTATGTTGGACGTAAACTGCGTCCATTGCCGATCTTGCAGCGTATCGCAGGAAATATGAATAAACATGCCGCTACGCCGACGGCTCTGAGAATGTATATAGCGTGCCAGCGCTGTTTTCTGCATCCCCTGTTCGCCTACAATGATGACCGATGCGTTGCTTTGTATCGCGTCCTCTATCATGTTGATCGTAGATTGGATCTTGGGTGCGAACAAAAACAGGCGCTTCCCTTGCGTCTTTTCTTCCAAATGCTCCACAGCAATACCGGGTATGATGGACGAGGTTTTATAGGACATCCTTATAAAGAAGCAACTATACTGGTTCCCATTATCCAGAAATATCTGGCCTGTGATTTCCAAAAGCTGATTGCAGCTCTTTTTATATGTGCGCAACTCACCCTGCTCCTGCAAAAGCGGCAGATACTTTTGCAGCGTTTCCATAAGCATCTCTTGATCCATCGTTTTCGCTAAATGATTGGATTGTATATAACGTCCGCTTCGATCAAATATAACGATGCCTACCTGAATACAATCTACGATATCACGGTACAGCTTATAATATGCTTGATCACGAGCGATGTTTCTGCATAAAGCAATTGCTGATTCGAACGCAGCCGCTACGCTTTCCTTAGAGGATGCAATCAGTATGCTGAGCAACCCTACCTCCTCCGCTGTTTCAGAAGCGATCACGTCCCCCAATATCATTTGTACGCCCTGATCCCGCAGCTCCTCGATCTGCTGGCGCACGTTATTCATCGTTATCTCCCGAATGATGGGACGGTCATATTGCAACACATCGCACAGCCCACTAGCCATTCGAATGATACTCCCATATCCAACCACCGCAAACGGTTCGCCGCACCGTTCCGCTAGTTTTAATGCGCGCAACATATCCAATGTGGATATTTCAATCTCAATCACCGGAATATCTACATGCTGACGAAGAAATTTGGCCGTACCGCCACGGGAAATGATCGCGTCAAATTTCTGTTGTGGAAAAGCGGCGACATATTCGATAGCCCGCTCTAAATTTCCCGTGAAAAAGTCCAGATGGATCTGCGCATACTCAGCGGCTACCATGGCAACCATATTTTGCAGCTCCTCATACGGTGCTACGGATAGTATCTGAATCGCCTTCATTCGTTTTTCCCTCCCAATATATTGCAGTCATTTACAACATTTATTTTATTATGAGACTATGGTATCATAATGTCAATGCTGGAAATCAAAAAGTGTTTCAAACGGCAACACTTTTTAGCGTTCTTACCACTTGCAGTTCTGGGCAGTATTCTTAAAATAAAATATATGTCGTATAGCAATTATCTAGGAGGCGAAATGAATGAGAAAACGTATAGCGATCACAATGGGAGACGCGGCGGGGATCGGTGCGGAAATCACGGTAAAAGCGCTGTCTTCTTCCGAAGTCTATGAAAAAGCAATACCGGTCGTGTATGGCGACCGCGCTCCTTTGGAGGACGCTCTTTCGTTTTGCAAGCTGGATGGCCTTAAGCTCAAGGCCATCGAAAGTTGGGACGAGGCCGTTGGAGAATACGGCGTTATCGAATTTTTCGACGCCGGGCTGCTGGCGCCCGGCGCATGGGAATACAAAAAAAACCAAGCAGTTTCCGGCGATGCGTCGTTCCAGTATATCATTGCAGCGATCCGTGACGCCATGGATAAAAAGTGCGATGCTGTTGTCACGGGTCCCATCAGCAAGGAAGCCATACATATGGCGGGCCATAATTATTCTGGACATACAGAAATCTTTGCAGACTACACCAATACGCACAAATATTCCATGCTGCTTTCCGGCGGTAACCTCCGCGTGATCCATGTGACTACCCATGTTTCCATGGAGCAGGCATGTAAACTGATCACCATGGAACGGGAGCTGGATGTTATTCGTTTGGCCAAGCGCGGTATGGCCCTGCTGGGATATGAAAATCCCCGCATCGCAGTGGCTGGCTTCAATGCCCACTGCTCTGAAAACGGACTCTTTGGCAATCAGGAGGCGCTGGCTATAGAACCGGCTGTTCATGCGGCTCAGGCAGAAGGCATTTGCGTTGATGGACCCATACCTCCAGATACGGTCTTCTGCAAAGCGCTTGGCGGCATGTACGACATCGTTGTAGCACAATATCATGACCAAGGTCATATACCGATCAAGCTGCAGGGTTTTCGGCTGGATCCGAAAACCAATATGTATACTTCTATGAGCGGCATCAACTGTACCATAGGTCTTCCTATTATCAGAACCTCTGTAGACCATGGCACGGCATACGGCAAAGCTGGTGAGGGCCGCGCAAACGAAGAAAGTATGCGCGATGCTATCGATGCGGCCATCACCATGGCCAATCATTTTTGATCTTTGAATCGATCAATTGCTGACAGGAGAAGATTTTGAAAGTAATTATTATCGCTGATGATTTTACCGGAGCTCTGGATACGGCTACCCAATTTTCTAAAATTGGTATCCGAACCGTAGTTTATCCATCTACGCAAGGGAAATTGCCCGATATTGACAGCAACGTTCCCGTAGTTGTATTGAACTCGGAAAGTCGGCATCTTAAGCCTGTTGATGCTTATTCCAATGTATACGCCCTTACCCAGTGGGCGTTAACGCAACGTCCGTCAATCATCTATAAAAAAACCGACTCCGCTTTGCGTGGAAACATCGGCAGCGAGCTGCAGGCAGTATCCGACGCCAATATAAAGGGTAAGTCCATCTATTTCCTTCCCGGCTATCCGCAAAATGCCCGCACAACAGTGAATGGTATCCATTATTACGAAGGCATTCCCATAGCGGAAAGTGTTTTTGGCCAAGACCCTCTGGATCCCATTGCATATTCAGATGTGCAAATGATACTTAAGGCGCAGACAGATATGGAGAGCCGTATACTCAAAAGAGGAGAACCCCTACCTGCTGAAAGAGGTAATCCCTGCATATATATCTGTGACAGCCAGGTTTCTGAGGACATTCAGCACATCTGCCGGCAGTTGCCCCCAGCAAGCTCCGATGCGCCCTTGCTTCTGGCCGGCTGTGCCGGCTTTGCAGAGTATGTTGCCAAGAATCTGCTTCTTCAAGCATCCGCAAATGCCATGGGGCCGTATCAGCATCCCGCTCCCACCAAACTGCTTGTCGTTTCAGGCAGCCTCAATTCCATTACGATGGAGCAGTTGAGTTACAGTAAATCCTGCGGCATCACGTCGTTTTTGCTGCATGAAGACGTTGAACTGTCTTCGGATTACACACAAACCGCAGCCTGCAGGCAATTTGTCGCGCAGATAAGGGATGTTCTTGATAAAAACAATGTTGTCATACTGGAAACGGCAGGCGTGGATTATGTAAATGAATCCATACCCAAAGAAAAATACGCCGACATCAGCCAAGCCATTGCAACGCTGATAGAGTACACTGTGGCTGACATGGAAAACTATGCGTTAGCAGTCTTTGGCGGCGATACCCTGCAAGCTATCGCCAACCGGCTTTTTCCTTTTGGCATCATACCGCAGGAGGAAATAGAGCTTGGCGTACCTGTCGCCTATGCTATCGACCGAACCCATCAGAGTAATATCATTATCACCAAATCTGGCGGATTTGGCTCTCAGGATGTCATTCTAAAAATCATGCGATATTTGCACATTGATGTGCAACAGAATGAAAGCACAAAACACCCCATTAAAAGCAGCCAAATCTCTGTGGGAGCGCAATCAAGTTGCTCTGCGCAAGCAGACGTCATTTTTGAACACGGCGTATAGCCATAATTCTTTATTTTATAGAAGAACAGGAGAGCACAACTATGGAAAAAACAATGAAGGGTCTGATGAAACAGTTCCCTGAGACAGGCGCAACCTTCCGTGTCGATTTGCCTATCCCCGAACCCGCTGATAACGAGATATTGGTTAAGGTTCATTTTGCGGCAATCTGCGGCACCGACCAACATATATATGAATGGAATGAATGGGCGCAGGAAAGAGTACCCCTGCCCATGGTGTTCGGCCATGAATTTTCCGGTGAGATCATAAAAGTCGGTAGCGGCGTTACCGCTTTCAGGGCGGGTGATCGTATTGCCGCAGAAACCCACATTCCCTGCAATAACTGCTACCAGTGCCGCACGGGCAATATGCACAACTGTGAAAACATGAAAATTATAGGCGTTCATGTTGCAGGCGGCTTTTCTGATTATGCCGTCATTCCCCAAGATTGTGCATGGAAGCTGGATGATTTTATTTCCTATCGTCATGCCGCTATGCTGGAGCCTATGGGCGTCGCGGTGCACGGCGTGATGTCTGACGACATTAATCTTAAGTCCGTTGTTATCCTAGGCTGTGGTCCTATCGGCGTTATGGCGGCGGGTGTTGCCGCAGCTGCTGGAGCAGCTCAGGTTATTGCCGTAGATGTGTTTGATAATAAGCTGGCCATGGCTAAAAAGGTCGGCGCTAACATCTGCATCAATACCAAAACGCAGGACTTTATCGATGTCATCCTTAAGGAGACTAACGGCCAAGGTGCAGACGTCATTGTTGACTATACCGGCGCGGTTGGCCTTATCGAAGTCGCATTTAAAGCCTTAAAAAAGGGCGGCCGGTTCACATTTGTTGGACTACCCAACAAGAAGCTGTCTTTGGATCTTACTAGCGCCGTTATTTATAAAGAGGCAAGAATGAACGGAGTTACCGGACGCTTGATGTATAAGACATGGTATCAGTGCATGGATATACTCAGGCAGGGAACGTTCACGCTGGATGATGTTATCGGCGGTATATATGGCCTTGAGGATTACGAGAAGGCATTCCAAGATATCCGATCCGGCATTCCCGGTAAAATGCTGTTTGACCTTGAATAGTAAAAATCATTTTTTCATATGTGGATAGGCAGATACCAAGTTTTCCAAGCCGGGCTGCACTTTTTGCCGCCCGGCTTTACTTGGCGCTTTAGAGGTAAGCACCCACCGCATGACCGCCCGTCACACTAAGAGGCAGGAGCATCTGCTGCCGGATCTCTCTGCATAACCGAACAAACTCGTTTCGTGATAGTGCTTTCAAATCTTGCGGGGGGGTGATTTCATCCAAGACTTTGCACATTGCTTTCCTTTCCTAAACAGCGGCTTATTACTTATGGTTGCCGTAAGCACAAGCAATGCCGGTGGCTTCAGGAACAGAAGATTCATCCCATTGCCGCCGGGAATCCAAAAACAGTCATACATTCTATATCCAGCATATCCATGAATAGTTGAAAAGTGGAGGAGTAACCATGGCACATGGCGGATCGATCTATCAAAACACCGTAAGGCGTATCGCTCCCGTCTGTCAATCCAGCGGCCACTACATCTTCCACTCGCATAAAATTGTTTTCGCTCAAATAGTGTACCTTCTGAACCGTTGTTGGTATAGGTGGTACAATTTTAACCGGTGTGTTTGTGTTATTGAAGAAAAGCGTTAGTCCAAGCACGGTTAAGGTCACCCGCGAAGTTATACCAGAACCCGAAGAACTCTTTAAGGGTGTCCCGCTTTCAAAACTCACAGAATTGGCCAAGCAAATCTATCACGGGTTATATTGCACGATAGATAAGTATGGATTTTTGGTTTTCCACCACAAATCAAACAGAGGACATCAAACCTTTCACACGCAAATGGTCTTGGATGAAGACGGAAAACTAAAAAATCTTGGTGGGCACTATCCCGGGCAATGGTGGTCTGGTGCAGATGAATTTGCCAAGAGAGCAAATGAAATATTCAAATTCAACGCATAAAACGAACCATATTATAATCGGTAAAGCAAAGAGAGCTAACTGACTTAATCAAAATCAGTTAACTCTCTTTTTATGAATAATGAAAAAATGTTGCCATTTCGTTGCCACGAACGGCTTCATGCATCAAAAAGTCCAGTGTTTACGGGCTTTTTCAGGCCTCTGAAATCATTCCCACTCTATCGTTCCCGGCGGTTTGCTCGTGATATCATAGACCACGCGGTTCACATGCGGCACCTCGCCGATGATACGTTCGCTGATGCGGCGCAGCACTGGATAGGGAAGCTCCGCCCACTCCACGGTCATGGCGTCTGTGGAGGTGACAGCGCGCACGCCGATCGCATAATCATAGGTGCGCTGATCGCCCATAACGCCCACGCTGCGAAGGCCGGTAAAGACGGTAAAATATTGCCAGATATCGTTTTCCAGCCCCGCCTTGGCGACCTCGTCGCGCAGGATAAAATCGCTTTTGCGAAGAATGTCGAGCTTTTCCTCCGTAATATCCCCGATGACGCGGATGGCGAGACCCGGGCCGGGGAAGGGCTGCCGCCAAACCAGCTTGTGCGGGATGCCCAGATGCTCGCCCAAGGCGCGCACCTCGTCCTTAAAAAGCATGCGCAGCGGCTCGAGCAAGCCCTTAAAGCCAATGTCCTTTGGCAGCCCGCCTACGTTATGATGGCTTTTGATGGTATCCGCCGCTCCCGTGCCGCTTTCAATCACATCCGGATAGATGGTGCCCTGCAAAAGATAGTCTGCGCCGCCCAGCTTGCGCGCCTCCTCCTCGAATACGCGGATGAATTCCGCACCAATGATCTTGCGCTTCTGCTCCGGTTCCGTCACGCCCGCAAGCTTTGCAAGAAACCGCGCGCGCGCGTCCACCGCGATGATGTTGAGCTTGAGGGTATCGCGGTAAAAGGCCATGACCTCCTCCGCCTCGTTAAGACGCAGCAGGCCGTGATCCACAAATATGCAGGTGAGCCTGTCGCCTATGGCCTGATGCACCAGCACGGATGCCACGGAGGAATCCACGCCGCCCGAAAGGGCGCCCAGCACCCTGCCGTCACCCACCTGGCTTCGCACGCTCTTTATAAGCGCATCCGCCATGCCCGCCGTGCTGTATGTGCAGCGGCAGCCGCAGATATTTTGCAGGAAATTGCGGAATATCAGCTCCCCCTGCGGCGTATGCGCAACCTCGGCGTGGAACTGGATGCCGTATAGCCGCCGCGCGTCATCCGCAAAGGCCGCTACGGGGCAATGCTCCGTTTGGGCGATGCTCACAAAGCCCTGCGGCAGCGCCGTCACGGCGTCGTTATGGTTCATCCACACGATGTTGCCGTCTATGCCCGCAAAGAGAGGATGCTTTGCAAAGCGTATGGCGGTGCGGCCATACTCCTTCACGTCGGCTGCACGAACCCCGCCGCCAAAGACCTTTACCATGTACTGCATGCCATAGCAGACGCCAAGTATCGGTACGCCAAGGGAAAACACCTCGTCAAGGCAGGTCTTGGCGTCCGGCGCGTAGACGCTGTCCGGCCCGCCTGTCATGATAATGCCCGAAAGGGCGTCGCCTTTGATCTTGTCGATACCCGATTTGTGCGAGAGCAACTCGCTGAACACGCCCGCTTCCCGCACGCGCCGCGCGATCAACTGATTGTACTGCCCGCCAAAGTCCAGCACCACGATACGTTCCCTGTCCTGCGCCATAGGATCACCTCAAAGCCTTCCTTTAGATTTTCATATTATAAAGCGTCATTATAAAGCATCGTTCTTATGCGACACGGCTACGCTCAACAATCCCACAAACAGCGGATGCGCACGGTTGGGTCGGCTTTTGAATTCCGGGTGGAACTGCACGCCCACATAAAAATCGTTTTGCGGCAGCTCCACCGTTTCTACGATGCCGCCATCGGGCGATACGCCGCCGATGCAAAGACCCTGCGCCGTAAGCAGCTCGCGGTAGGCATTGTTGAATTCATACCTGTGACGGTGCCGCTCGGATATGCGCTCCGTTTTATAGCACCTTTCCAGCACGCTGCCCGGCGTCACCTTACAGGCATACGCCCCAAGACGCATGGTGCCGCCCTTGTTCATGCCGTCATTCTGATCCGGCATAAAGTCGATGACCTTGTGCGGCGTTTGGGGATCGAACTCGCCGGAATGGGCGTCGGTCAGGCCGCAAACATGGCGTGCATACTCTATTACGGAGATTTGCATGCCAAGGCATATGCCTAAATATGGCAAGTTTCGTGTTCTTGCATACTCCGCTGCGGCGATCATGCCCGCAATGCCGCGGCTGCCGAAGCCGCCCGGCACAATCATACCGTCGCAATCGGAAAATACCGCCGCCGCGTTCTCCCGCGTTACGGTCTCGCTGTCCACCCACTTGATGCGGGCATGGACGCCCACCTCGTAGCCGGCGTGGCGCAGCGCTTCCACCACGGAAAGATACGCGTCATGCAGCTGCACATATTTGCCCACAAGGGCAATGGTAGCATATTGCCTGCGCCCGTGGATGCGCTCCACCATGTCCTCCCACTCCCGCATATCCGGCGCGGGCGCGTCGATGTGCAGCTTTCTGCAAACGACGCCGGAAAAGTTATGCTTTTCCAGCATAAGCGGCGCTTCGTACAATACAGGGATGGTGAGATTCTCAATCACGCAATCCGGCTCAACGTTACAAAACAGCGCGATTTTTTTGAATATGCTCGCCTCCAGCGGCTCGTCGCAGCGGAGCATAATGATATCGGGCGTCACGCCCATGCCCTGCAGCTCCTTGACAGAATGCTGGGTGGGCTTGGATTTGTGCTCCTCCGACGCGCGAAGATAGGGCACCAGCGTCACATGGATAAACAGGGCGTTCTCCCGTCCTGCCTCCAGCGCCACCTGCCGCGCCGCCTCCAAAAAGGGCTGGCTTTCGATATCGCCCGTCGTGCCGCCGATCTCGGTGATGACCACATCCGCGTTGGTCTTTTCGCCCACGCTGTAGATGAAGCCTTTGATTTCCCCCGTGATATGCGGGATCACCTGCACGGTCTCGCCCAGATATTCACCTCGGCGCTCTTTATTCAATACATTCCAGTATACCTTACCCGAGGTAAGATTGGAATAGCGATTGAGATCCTCATCGATGAAACGCTCATAGTGCCCTAAGTCCAAATCCGTTTCCGAACCGTCCTCCGTCACATACACCTCGCCGTGCTGATAGGGGCTCATGGTGCCCGGATCCACATTGATGTAAGGATCCAGCTTTTGCGCCGCCACCCTGAGCCCACGCGCCTTGAGCAAGCGTCCCAGCGACGCCGCCGTAATGCCTTTTCCCAAGCCGGATACCACGCCGCCCGTCACAAAAATGTATTTCGTCATAACTTTCCCCCGCTTGATCCATTCTTCCTTATTCTTCGCTGAACAGCAGCTCGCTATAGCTGGGATACGGCCAATAGGCTTTGGCTGTAAGCGTCTCCATCTCGTCTACCGCAATACGAAGCGCGTGCATGGCAGGCAGGATGGTATCCCTGCAAAACGCCGCAAGGTCGCCAACGCTTTGCGTTTCCCTGGAGGCGCTGACCGCGTTTTGCAGCAGCACGGCCTTCGCATACGCATCATCCGTGAGTGCCGAGAGATTGCGTATGCGCTCCGTCTCATACCCGCAGGCTGCGTCCGGCACGGCGGCAAGCTTTTTGTCCATATCCGCCGCCAGCTTTCCCGCGTAGGCGCTCGCAGCGGGCAGAACGTCCTTGTTGACCATATCCAGCATGGTCAACGCCTCGATATGGATGACCTTACAGTAGTTCTCCATCAATATCTCATAGCGGGAGCGCATCTCCGTTTCGGAAAGCACGCGATGGCGTGTGAACAGCGCGATGTTTTTTGCGTGCAGGAAATAGGGCATGGCGTCCGGCGTGGTGGGAAGGTTCAAAAGCCCCCGTCTTTCCGCTTCGGCGATCCACGCCGCATCATAGCCGTTACCGTTGAAGATGATGCGCTTATGCGCGCGCACCGTATCACGAATGAGCGCATGCAGGGCTGCGGTGAAATCCGAGGCGTTTTCCAATTCGTCCGCGAAGGTGCGCAGCGCCTCCGCCGTGATGGTGTTGAGCACCGTGTTCACGCCCGCGATGGATAGGCTGGAGCCCGGCATGCGGAATTCAAACTTGTTCCCCGTAAAGGCAAAGGGCGAGGTGCGGTTTCGATCCGTGGTGTCCTTTGGGAAACGGGGCAGCACATGCACGCCCACCTTGATCATCTCAAGCTCATGCGCGTCGTAGGGCGCTTCGGCCTCGATGGCCGTAAGGATAGCCGTCAGCTCCTCCCCCAAGGAAACGGACACGACCGCGGGCGGCGCTTCGTTTGCGCCAAGGCGGTGATCGTTGCCCGCCGTCGCAACGCTGATGCGCAGCAGATCCTGATACTCGTCCACAGCCTTAAGAACGGCACACAGGAACAACAAAAACTGCGCGTTTTCATAGGGCGTGTCGCCGGGCTCCAAGAGATTGACGCCGCCGCTTGTGACCAGCGACCAATTGTTATGCTTGCCGCTGCCGTTCACGCCCGCAAAGGGCTTTTCATGCAGCAAACACACCAGCCCGTGCCGCAGCGCCACCTTTTGCATCATTTCCATGGTAAGCTGGTTATGGTCGGTCGCAATGTTCACGGTAGAGAATATGGGCGCAAGCTCATGCTGGGAGGGCGCGACCTCATTGTGGCGGGTCTTGTCCAGCACCCCCAGCTTCCAAAGCTCCGTATCCAACTCCTGCATGAATGCCGCGACCCTGGGCTTGATGCTGCCAAAGTAATGATCCTCCAGCTCCTGCCCCTTAGGCGGCTTCGCCCCAAAGAGCGTGCGGCCGGTAAAGCGCAGATCGCGGCGCTTTTCATAGAGCGCCCGATCCACCAGAAAATACTCCTGCTCCGGCCCCACCGTGGGCTTTACGGACACGGTCTGGATATCGCCAAACAGCCGCAGTATGCGCAAAGCCTGCCGGTTCAATGCCTGCATGGAACGCAGCAGCGGCGTTTTCTTGTCCAGCGCCTCCCCGCCGTAGGCGCAAAACGCCGTAGGGATGCAAAGGGTATTTTCCTTAATAAAAGCATAGGAGGTAGGATCCCATGCGGTATAGCCGCGCGCCTCAAAGGTCGCGCGCAGCCCGCCAGAGGGGAAGCTGGACGCATCCGGCTCGCCCTGCACCAGCCCCTTCCCCGAAAGCTCCATGATGACGCGTCCATCCTCCGTGGGCTTGATGAAGCTGTCGTGCTTTTCCGCCGTAATGCCCGTCATGGGCTGGAACCAGTGGGTAAAATGCGTAGCGCCCTTCTCGATGGCCCAATCCTTCATGGCGTTGGCGCAAACCGCCGCCGTTTCGTTAGGCAAACGCTCGCCGCTGCGGATCGCCTTTTGGATCGCCTCATAGGTTTCTCTGGGGAGCCTTTCGCGCATGCGCGCGTCGTTGAACACCATGCTGCCAAACAGTTCCGGTACGCTTTCCATCTTTTCACCCTCCAAACATAGTTTTGCCCGCGCCGCCAAAGGTTTTGGGCATAAAAAAAGAGCGTCGCAGATGCAATCTGCGGCGCCATTGCCGTTTCTCAATGTTGGGATTTTAGCACTGCGGCGCACGACTGTCAACACCTTTTTTGCGCATCGTCAGCCCAAGAGCTTATGTGAAAAACGCCGATAGAACAGGATGCACCACAAAAGCGCCGTAAAGAACGCCGGAAGCAGCCACAGCAGCGCATGCTCCGTAATGGCCTTGGTCATCCAAAGGCTAGGCAGCAGCCCCGCCGCGTACTGCGCGGGAGCAGGCACCCAAATGGCCGCAGGGACGCCCAAGAGCATCAGGCCGGACAATTTGGTAAGCGCCATCCCTTCCACCTTGTTCTTGGCAAGCGCCGCCACCATCAGCGACACGCTCACGCCCAACAGCGCGGAAACAAGCGCCAAGAGCGTGATTGCAAGCAGGGAAAGCGGCGTCAGATGAAAGAGCAAGGTGACGGCGATGCACCATAAAACCGACAGCACAGCCGGTATGCCGATACGGGAAAGAAGATACCCGCCCCGTCCCAGCGGCGTTACGCCAAGCGCACGGGAAATACCGCTGTCCTGCTCCCCCAGCACCACCATCACGCCGGAGAAGGAGAACATAACGGGCGTCATGCAGATAAGAAGCAGATCAAAAATCGTGTAGTAAGGCGACAGAATGGCCGTTTTCCCCAGCCTTGCACAAAGATACCCCTCCAACGCCGGCACGCCCAAGCGGAACATCAGCCCCATCAAAATGGGTGCGATCACCATGGCAAAGAGCATAGCGTCCTGCCATATCTGCACAATCATCTGCTTTGTTGCGGCAAAAAGCGGCTTCACAGGCTCACGCCCCCCATCGAAAGAAAGTTGCGCCGCACCGCGCTTTTACAAAGGAGAAACGCCCCTATGCACCAGCCCAGCAGCACGCATACGCACAGCAGCGGAGCGGTCGCACCCCCATGGATCAGCTTCACCGCCGCCACGCCCGGATGCAGTATAAGAAGGGCAGGCTCCACGCCAAATAGGAGCATCGCGGGCGGAAGGCAGATAAAAAGCTCAAAGGGTATGGTGAAGATCAAAAACTGGTTGAGGGTGGCAACGCGCATGGCAACGATCAGCCCGCACATGGAAAAGAGGAAGGATGCAAACAGCACGCCCAGCGCGCAGGACACATAATCGGCAACGCCGCCCATGGCTGCCAAAAGCATCCCCACCAGCAGCCCCACAAAGGCAAGCGACATCATCTTTGCAAGTATATATTCACCGATCTCCACAGGGGACACCGCCAGCGCGCAATTGACGCGCTGGCTTTTTTCCAGCAGCACCAGCGCGCCCATAAAGAACAGACCCATGGCGGCCGGGTCGGTGAAGATCAGTATGGTGGCGACCGTACGCCTGACGGTTTGCGGCACCGCAAAGAGCAGCAGCGCATAAAGCAGGGTAAACACAAGGTAAATGAAATAAAACCCGTACTTCCACTGAAAGCGCACATCGCCGCGGAGCAAAGCAAGCAGTCTCATTCCAGCGCCCTCCCCGTGACGTCCATGAAAATATCGCCAAGATTCGGTTCGGCGGAGTGGATGGTGCTGATGCGCCCCGCCTTGAGCAGCCTTTGCAGCAGAGCGTCAGCGCCCGTCGCCTGTATGGAGCATGCGCCGCTTTGCTCGCGCCCGTCCTCCATATAGGTATAGCGCACGACGCCCGCACCCTTTTGCATGATCAGCGCGTGCGGCGTATCCAGCGCCTTGACGCTGCCACCCACGATAAAGGCCACGCGGTCGCAAAGCTCCTGCGCGTCCTGCATGTTGTGGGTGGTGAGAATCACGGTCTTGCCGTTTGCTTTTTCCTCCAAAATGAGATCCTTCATCAGGCGCGCGTTGGCGGGATCCAAGCCGCTTGTGGGTTCATCCAGAAAAAGGATATCGGGATCGTTTACAAGCGCCCGCAAAAAGCTCAAGCGGCTTTTCATGCCCTTGGAATAATCGGATACCCTTTTATCCGCGTCGGGCAATAACACAAGGGACGCAAGCAGCGCGTCCGCAGGGCGCGTTTTCACACTGTAGAGGGAGGCGAAAAATTGCAGGTTTTCCCGGGCTGTCAGCTTATCATAAAGGGCGGGGAACTCAAAATCCACCCCGATGCGCTCGTAGAAATCCCGTTTATGCGTCTTGACCTCCGCGTCCAGCACCCGTACGCTGCCGCCATAGGCGGGAAGCTGCCCCGTGAGTATCTTTTGCAGGGTGGACTTTCCTGCGCCCGATGGGCCAAGAAAACCGAATATTTCCCCCTTTGCCACATGGAACGTCACGTCCGTGATAAACGGGCTTTTCGTGTAGCTGAAGGACAAGTCCCGTATGTCGATCATGGTATGCCTCCCTCGCAGCTATGCCGCAGCCGCAGCTTTCATTCTCTATCAGCGTACCCATATTCCCATATTTTGTCAACAGCATGCAAAGGCGGCGCCGCATCATCGCGGCGCCGCCAAGGTAAGCTTATTTGCTTATTCGAGGTTCAGCTTGTTTTTGAGCATCCGATCCGTAATGTAGTACATCACTGCGGTAATAACGACGCTCATGACCAAGGTAAAGGTGAATACGCCGTTCATGGCGCTAAAGTAGACGTTCCAGTCAACTTCCCCTGCCGACATCACCGTCAGCATCATGGCGCTGCTGATGACGCCGGAAACGGCGGAGATGATAAAGGTGACGAGAAAATAGAGGCAAACGGCGCAAAGTATCTTATGCTTGCGGGCAAGCTGGTTGCCCAGCGTCACCACGAAATCCACCATCACCACGGAAGCAACTGCGGAGATCAGCGTCAGCGCCACATACTGGATGATGAACCATGTGAGGTCGAATCCCGTGGAAAATTGTGCAAACTCCGCCTTGAGCTCCGCAAAGCCCTGCGCGATCTCCGCGCTGATCTTGGCGTCAAAGCCAAAGCCGATCAGGAGGAACAAACCAACGCCTATAAGCACCGCCAGAAGATTGATGAGTATCCAGATGGACCCTGTGATGACCTTGGAAAGCAGCACCTTTGAGGACGCAACGGGCAGTGTGAAGGTAAGATAGCCTTCGTCGCAAAAGCAGTTTTGATAATACTGCTTTCCTACAAGTATCTGCGTAATGATCGAGGACGCCGCGATCAGTATCATCACAAGCGAAATAATGACCACCATGACGATCTGCATCGTGTGCGGTCCCTGCTGCTGATCGCCCATCATCTGTGCCGTGCGCACGAAATAGCTCATGCAAAAGCCCGCGAGGATGCCGCCCAGCAGTACGCCAAGCTGCAACGGCCACTGCAAGCGCCCTTGATCCCGAAAATCATATTTCATCAACTTGCTTAGCATTTGAATACCTCCCTGAACAGCGCGTCCAACGACTGCGCATTTTCTTCCCTGACCGCATCCGCGCTGCTTTCCATGACGATCTCGCCGTTTTTAAGGAACACAAACGCGTCCAGCACGTTTTCCACATCCGCGATCAGGTGCGTCGAGATCAGCACGCTTGCGGAAGGATCATAATTGCCTATGATGGTATTGAGGATATACTCCCGCGTGGCCGGATCGACGCCGCCGATAGGCTCGTCTAAAAGATACAGCTTCGCACGCCGGGACATGACCAGCACGATCTGCACCTTCTCCTTGTTGCCCTTGGAAAGCGTCTTTATGCGCGCATCCATGGGAACATTCAGAGTGGCTAACATCTCCTCCGCCCGCTTGCGGTCAAAATCCGCGTAAAAGTCCGCAAAATAATCCACGCACTCGCTTACCTTCATCACGGGATTGAAATAAGGACGCTCCGGCAGATACGATACGACCGCCTTGGTTTCCTCGCCCACGCGCTTGCCGTCCACCAGCACCGTGCCCGCGTCCTCCCGCAGCACGCCCGCGAGAATCTTGATCAGCGTCGTCTTGCCGCTGCCGTTGGGGCCAAGCAAGCCCACGATCTTTCCGGCGGGCAGGGTAAAGCTCACGCCGTTCAAGGCCACGGTGGGCTTATAATTCTTCACTACATGATCGCATACAACGATCTTTTCTATCGCTTCCATGTTATTCCCCCTTTACATCCTCTGCGGCAAGGAATTCCTGCGCTTCTTTTTTGCTGTAGCCCAGCGCCTCCATGCTCTTGATGAACTGCTTGGCGACCTCCATCGCCTTCGTATCCCTCGCCATCTTGATAGCCTCCTCGTTTTCTGTAACCGATTTTCCGCTGTTGCGCTGCGTAATGATCAGTCCCATGCTCTCCAGCTCCGCCAGCGCGCGCTGCATCGTATTGGGATTTACGGCAGCCGTCACGGACAGATCACGGACGCTTGGCAGCCTCTCGCCACTGGAATAGTGGCCGCTTACGATATCCGTCAAAATATGATCGACGATCTGCTTATAGATCGGCTGCTGCGGCAAAAATGTCCAACCCATGCTGTTCTCCCTTCCTGTGTCAGTGTCTTAATTCATTGTTGTATTAAGTACTTAATACACTATAGCACGAATGAAAAATTTGTCAAGCGGTAAACCCAAATTTTTGCATTGCCGAAATTCGCAAGGCGACGGCGCGTTTCCTTGACAAATCCGCCCCGTCATATTACTATATTTTTCATATATTATTGGGAGGTCATCGGCATGCAGTACACCCAACAGGATGTGATGGATTATCTGCGGGAGGAGGACGTAAAGTTCATACGGCTTGTCTTTTGCGACGCGCTGGGCGTGGTCAAGAACATCTCCATTATGGAAAGCGAGCTGCCGCGCGCCTTTGCAAACGGCATCTCCTTTGATGCCTCAGCCATACGCGGCTTTTCGCAGGAGGAACGCTCCGATCTGTTTTTGCTGCCCGATCCCTCCACGCTGGCGCTGTTGCCCTGGCATCCGGCGCAGGGGCGCGTGGTGCGCATGTTCTGCGACGTCAAGTCGCCCGGCGGCGACGCATATGCGCTGGACACGCGATTTTTGCTCAAGCGCGCCGTAGAGGACGCCGCGCAGGCGGGCGTCTGCTGCGATATCGGCGCCGAATTTGAATTCTATCTTTTCCGCACGGACGCAAACGGCGCACCCACGGATACGCCGATCGATCAGGCGGGCTATATGGATATGGCGCCGGAGGACGCGGGCGAGATCGTGCGGCGGGAAATCTGCCTGACCCTGGAGGAAATGGGCATACGCCCCGAAACCTCCCACCATGAGGAGGGCCCGGGGCAAAACGAGATCGATTTTCGTTTCAGCGACCCCGTATCCGCCGCGGACAACGCCGTCACCGTCAAAACCGTCATCAAAACCATCGCTGCGCGCAACGGCCTGTACGCCTCCTTCGAGCCAAAGCCCCTGGCGCGGCACGCGGGCAGCGGCATGCACATCAACATATCGCCGCAGGGCGACTGCTTCCAAGCCTTTATGGCGGGCATACTGGAGCACGTCAGCGAGCTTACCATCTTCTTCAACCCCACCGTGAAATCCTATGAACGTCTGGGCGGCTACAAAGCGCCGCGCTACATCACATGGTCGCCTGAAAACCGCACGCCGCTGATCCGCATCCCTGCGGCAGAGGACGCGCGCAGGCGCATCGAGCTTCGCTCCCCCGACGCCATGGCCAATCCGTATCTTGCCTACGCCGTACTCATACAGGCGGGGCTGGACGGCGTAAGGCGCGGACTTATACCGCCCGTGCCCTGCAACATCAACCTCTATACGGCCTCCGACGACATACTCTCCCGCTATGCCATGCTGCCAGCCACGCTGGAGGCCGCCGCCGCCTGCATGCAAAAAAGCGATTTCGTGCAGCGCCTGCTGCCCCCTCGCCTGATCCGCACCTACTGCGAGCTGGCGCGCTAGGGTCATGCAGGAGCGGGCGCAAAAAAGCATACTGGTAGTATCCGGGACGGATAAGCTCAGGGAAGCGCTTTCGTCCTTATTGCCTTGCGCCGAATTCGTGCTATATACCGCCGCCTCCTGCGCCGAGGCGCGGCGCATGCTGCTGCGCTGCCAATACGACGTTATTCTTATCAGCGCCCCGCTCCCGGATGAATTCGGCACGACGTTCGCTTTGGATCTTGCGCAGCGCAATTCCTCCGGCGTCATTTTGCTGGTGCGCGGCTCCTTGTTTGAGGAAATATGCGCTAAGGTGGAAAGCTACGGCGTGCTGACGGTGGAAAAGCCCACGCCGCGCCCCGTCCTCTACGCCGCCATACGCATGGCCGCCGCCATGCGCGCGCGCCTTGCCCGCGCCGAAGCGCAAACACAAAGCCTGACCGCCAAAATGGAAGAAATACGCATCGTCAACCGCGCCAAATGGGTGCTGATCAAATATCTCAATATCGACGAGGCGCAAGCCCACCGACACATCGAAAAGCAGGCCATGGATCGGCGCTTATCCAAGCGGGAGGTCGCAGAAAAGATCATCAGCACCTATGAAGGATAAGCCTTTTACCCTGCAAGCTCCTCCTTGAAGCCTTCGCCGTGCACCTCGGCGGCGTTCTGGATGATGATGAACGCCGCAGGGTCTATGCGCTTGGCGATGCGCAGTGTTTCCGCCATCTGCCCCCGATGCAGCACCATCATCAAAAGATCCTTTTCATTCCGCGTGTATCCCCCGCGCACGGTGAATTCCGTAAGCCCCAGTCCCTTTTCGCCCACCAATATTTCCTTGATTTCCGACGCCTTGTCCGTGATGAGCATAATGACCTTGGCGTTATCGAGACCCTGCATGATCGCGTCGATCAGCTTGCCCTGTATGAATATGGTCACGGCCGAATAGAGCGCCACCTCGATATCCCGAAATAAAATCACGGCGATCAAGACCACGCCCGCATCCACGATCGTCAGCAGCGTACCCGCGGGAATGTGCGGAAAGGGCTTGCGAAGGAGCATCACAAGAAGATCCGTGCCGCCCGTGGTCATGTTCCGCGTCATAAGAATACCCACGCCCAGACCCAGCGCCGCGCCGCCGTACACGGAGGCAAGCAGACGGTTTTCCGTATAAACGGGCAGTATCGGCGTAAACACATCGACGAATACGGAAAAGCATGCCGCCGCGATCACGGTCAGCAGCAGCTTTCGCCAGCCAAACGTACGCCATGCGGCCAGCAACAGCGGTATGTTGATGAGCATGGATAGCAAGCCTATCGGTATAGGCAGCAGCACGGCGACCGCCGTCGCCAAGCCCGAAACGCCGCCCGGCGCTATATTGTTGGGGATGGTGAATATGACCATGCCGGCCGCCATGATCACCGCAGAAAGCAACATCACGATCACATCCCACACCAACGCTTTCTTTTCCTTACGCATCACAAACAGTCTCCGTTCTTCCCAAGTATTTTCATTTTGCCCGAAAGAGCACAGTGCTTTTCTTTTTTTATTCAATTTATGCGTGGTTTTGTTTTTTGAAAATGCTTCCCTGCCCCCGGTATGCTCATCCAGTCCGCGCGCAACGCGCAGGGCGCAGAATCTTTTACAGTAGATAGTATAGCATAGAAACCATGCGTTTTACCACCCCTATGCTTCCACCTGCCGCTTGCCGGTATAGCGGAAAGCCGTAAAGGGACGATAGCTATAGCACATCCCCGCTTCACCGCAAAGCGCGGGCGCTTTATCCATATAATACACCGTCACGTCCAGCCCGTCCTGCGTCCGCCGCGCCGTATAATCCAAAACGCCGTCACAGGCAAAAAGCCGTTCGTCCAAAGCCGCGATGCGCGCATCCCGGCCGCGCACCCACAGGCGCTTAAGAAAGCTGCCGCAGGCGCAGGGCGCAAGCGTAAGCTTCGCCATATCCCCCGTTCGGTAGCGCAAAAGCGGCATAGCTTCCCTATTCAGCGTCGTCACCACCAGCTCGCCCCATTCGTCATAGACCACCTTTCCCTCCTTGACGATCTCCAGATACAGGTCATTTTCCCGTATGTGCATGCCGTCGTGCGCGCCGCAATCGATGGCGCAGCCATAGCCCGTTTCCGTCATGCCAAAATGCGAATACGCTTCCACCCCCATGCTTCGCAATCGCGCAAGCAGCGCGCGCGGCACATAGTCGGAGGAAAGCAGCGCCTTTTGCGGCAGCTCTTGCCCCCTTGCGCGCAAAAGCGCGCATAAGCACAGCATCTGCACGGGCGTGCCGACAACGCTTTGCGCCACGGGCAATGACGCCGCGTCCCGCAGCAAGCCCACGCGCAAAGGCGTCGCACCCATACGCGCAAGTCCCCGCGCAAGCAAATCGCCCACGCCGTCCGGCGTTTCGCAGGGCAGGCACATGGCGCAGCTTTCCCCGCGCGCCGCCACAAGCCGCATGCCATGCGCAAAATAATCCACCGTATGCTCTAAATCGTCCCGCGTAAAATACAGCCGTTTGGGCGCGCCCGTCGTGCCGCTCGTCTGCTGGGTGACGATGCGCTGTATGCCGTCACTCGATACGCAGAGCATCCGCGCGCCCTGCTCTTTCAGATCGTCCGCCGTGATAAAAGGCAGCGCCTCAAAATCCGCAAGCGTCCGCACGGCGGGATAGTGCTTATAGAACAGCGACGCGCGCGCTTTCTCCACCGTTTGGGAAAGCAAAGCGGGCAGCGCCGCGCCATAAGCCGCCCTGCCCTCTATCCCATGCTTTTCCTTTATCCAATCATCCAGTATCATCTGCCCCGGTACAGCGTCCTTCCGTCCGCAGCGCTCAAATTATAAGCGCAAAACGGGATAAGCTCCACCTTGCCCTCTTTCCGCCGCACAACGTTGATATAGCAGCGCTTGAGCCGCTCTATGTCCAGCGTCCACGCGTCCATAAAGGCCATGGCGGATACGGCAAGCGTCTGATTTTCGAGCTTGTCTAAAAACGCGTCGAACACATCCGGCTGCGCCTTCGGTTCGCGCACGCGCCGCGCGCCCGACCAGCGTTTGGCCACGAATTTTCGTGACCGCGCCGACGCGTCCGCAGACGTTCCGCAGCCGCAGCCCGCGCCGCAGCGTTTGAGCGACCCGTCCTCATTTTGCATGAAGTTGGCGGAAAAGGAGCAATGCGCGTCCTCGGCGTTGCCCGGCGCAAAATCCACCGCGCGCATGCGTCCTTGCGTCTGCGTTTCTATATCGCAAAGCAGCTTCGGCAGCGTATAGCGTGCAGCGTCCACCTCACAGCGTCCAAAGCGGCTCATGGGCTGAAAGTGCACGCCGCGCACCGCAGGCATGCGCGAAAGCGCATACTCCAGTATCGCGCCGACCTGATCGTCGTTGACGCCCGCCGCCACGGTAGGTACCAGCACCACGCCCACGCCCGCCTTTTCGCAATGCTCTATGGCCGCAAGCTTGGTTTGCAATAACGCTTTGCCGCGCAGGATTTCATAGCTGTGCTCATTCATGCCGTCAAATTGCAGAAAGACGCAGTTGAGACCCGCATCCGCAAGGCTCCGGATATAGGCTGCATCCTCCGCAATGCGGATTCCGTTGGTGTTAAGCTGAAAAAAGGAGAAGCCCTTCTCTTTGCCTATGCGGATGATCTTAGCAAGATCGTCCCGTACGGTGGGCTCGCCGCCGGAAAGTTGGATGTTGAAGGGGCCGCCCATCTCCATCATCCCGTCAAAGCAGGCCGTGATATCCTCCATGGGCATATCCGCGCCCTGCCCGGCCTTTGCAAAGCACACAGGGCAGCCAAGGTTGCATCTTTGCGTCACCTCCAGCAGCACGCAGCATGTGCGCTGCGCGTGCGCCGGGCACAGCCCGCAATCGTAAGGGCAGCCCTTATCCTCCCCACGCGCCGGACGCACCGGCGCCACGGCGGGATGTTCTTCCCCCCACGCCGCATAATCCCCCTGCCATATGAGCGTTTTAAACGCGCCGTGCTCCGGGCAGGTTTTATATAGATAGGTGTCGCCGTTCTCCATGCGCCGCTGTGCTTGGAGCACACGCAGGCACACGGGACATACGCTTTGGGTCATGTATTGATCTCCTCATCCAAAAAATGCTCGAATGCCTGCTTTTTCTCCTGCCACGCCGCATCCGGATAGCTTACCTTGAAGCGGGTGTCGCCCAGCACGCCCTTGATCTCCATGCCGCCGCCGCGCACAAAATAAAAGGGGCGGCGGTAATTGCGCTTGATCTCGACCTCCCCGAAAGGAGAGAGCGCCGCTACAGCCGCCTCGTCCATCACAAAGGGGGACGCATAGGCATAGGTCTGCGCGTCCACAAAACAGTTTTCGCTTTTTTCTACCTGAAAGGCGCTCATGCAAGTATCTCCTTCACGGCCTGCACCACGCTCTCCACCTCCTCGCGGGAGGTGAAGCGGGACATGGAAAGCCGCACCGAGCCGCGCGGGTCAAAGCCCGCATAGGGCGGCAGCAGCGGCGCGCAATGCAGTCCCGTGCGGCAGATGATATCGTAGGCTTCATTGAGCACCTCGCCCATATCCGCAGGCGGCATGGCAGAGGTGAACGCCATGACGGGCGTGCGCGCGCCTTCGACGCGCACGGGCACAGCGCCGGATGAGAGCAAGCCCTCCTCTAAAATCGCCATGTTGCGATCCAGCGCCGCCGCGTCCAAAGGATGCGCAGCAAGCCATTGCAGGCTGTACGCTAAGCCTTCCATGCCCTGCTCGTTGGGCGTGCCCGCCTCCAGACGCAAGGGCAGCGTTTCGGGCATCGTCCAGCTATCGGAATGTATGCCAGTGCCGCCTGTATAGACCGGCGAAAGCTTGATATCCTCCCTTACATACAGGCAGCCCGTCCCCTGTGGGCCAAGCAGATATTTATGCCCCGTGACGGCCAGCATGTCGATCCCCCACGCCTCGGGCAGCACAGGCACAAGCCCCATGGTCTGCGACGCGTCGAGCACCGTAACCGCGCCCGCCTTTTTGCAAACCGCCGCAAGCGCCGCTGCATCGTTGATGGCGCCCGTTACGTTGCTCGCGTGCAAAAACGCGCACAGACGCGGCGCATGTTCCTTTACGGCGCGGGATAAGGTTGCCTCGCTTAGCCGCCCGTCCTTTTGTACGGGCAGCACGATAAAGTCCTTGATGCGCCCCTGTTGTTTCAGGGCATACAGCGGGCGCAGCATGGAATTATGCTCCGCAGCCGTCGTCAGCGCCACATCCTCTTTCTTCCACGGGAAGCCCAAGAGGGCGATGTTGAGTGCCTGCGTGGAATTCTGCGTATAGACGATGCGCGCTTTATCCTGCACGCCAAGCAATGCAGCAAGCAGCGCACGCGCGTCCAAGGCAGCGTTTTCTTCACCCGACGCGCGGTGCGAAGCACCCGGCAGCCGCTCCATCACCGCCGCCATATGCGCCCCTAAGCCGGGCGCTTTGGGAAAGCTGGTCGCGGCGTTGTTCCAATACAGCTTGCTCATGCGAACACGCCCTTTTCCATCAGCATGTTCATGATAAACTCGAACGCATCCTGTACGATGGGCAGGCACACGGAAATGCTCTTGGAAAAATCGCCGTTTACGATATTTCGGCAATCACACCCGCCATGCTTTTGCGCGACGTTTTGCATAAACCACTCCACATAATCCGCGATCATCCTTTCCACGTCGGGATGCGCGGGCTCCTCCATATCGCCCTGCCCCGTAAAAAGGCCGATGATGGCGCAGCCCGCCGTGAGCACCCCGCAGGTATGCCCCGTGCGTCCCATACCGCGCGTAAGGCCGCTCATGGCGCGAACAAGATCGGCGTTTTCCATGCCTTGGGTGTCCAGCGCAAGCTGCATCATGATCTGGCTGCACGCCATACCCGCGCGCGCAAGCTCCAACATTCTCTCCTCCATGCTCCGCTTCCTCCTATATTTTCTGATAGACCGCCAGCGTGTACCGCTTTGCGCCGCAAAGCGGAAAGGGTGCGTCGTTGTTCCATAACCAGCGCGCGCCAAAGGCGCGCAAGGCATCCGTAGCGTCCCGCTCCCGCAGCAGCGCAAAGCCCTCCATCGCTTCCGCTGCGCCCAAATCGCCCAGCAGCAGCAGCCCCTTTGGCGCGAGCACGCGCAAAAGCTCCTCGCGCGCCGCGTCCCATTTGCCCGTTTCCTGCAAGGGGTAGCGCATGCAGCCCATATGGGCGATAGAAAATGCGCCGTCAGCAAAGGGCAGCGCCGCCGCGTCCGCCTGTACAAATTGGGCTGGCGGGCAGCGCTTTTTCGCAATTTGCAGCGCCGCATCCACCAAGTCTATTCCCGTTACCTCACAACCCGCCCGCGCAAATACGGCGGCGGCTTCGCCCGTGGAGCAGCCTATGTCCAATACGCTTCCCCGCGCCTCCCCCAAGAGCCAAAGGATGCAGAATACATCCTCCACGCCGCCGGCGCAAAGCCACGCGTCCGACGCGTACAGGCTCATTTATCCTCCAAGGCGCGCTCCACCTGCAAGATCTTGCCCAGCGCCAGCTCCTCGGGGATGAAATACTGGCCGCACTGCGGGCAGACCGGCATTTCGATAGGGAAATCGTTGCCCATGTACATGAGCGTCACGGGGCCTTTTACCATTTCCACACCGCATTTTTCGCAGCGCAGCTCGCCCTTGGTAAGATCATAGCTTGCATGATAATTCGTGCTCATACGCGCACCTCCATACGGTGGCTGTAGGCTCGCTCCACCTGATACCCGTCCTTTTCGGGATGATAGTACACCCATACGGTGATATGGCCTATGCGTTTATGGGCGATAAAAAGCCCGGTTTCGCCGTGTAGCAGCTTATCGTTGGTGCGCTCCGCCGCCTCGACGGCCTCGCGGATATGCTGTTCGAGTATCAGCCGCTCCTCCAGCTTTTTGGCTACATCCTCGCTGTAGTAGAGCGGAAAATGCAGCAGCCACGGCTTCTCCTCCTCACCGTACACATCCTTCAAAATCCCAAGGCGCAGCCTCTCCCGGTTGTCGCGGCGTTGGGAATAGGTGGGCGGCTCATGCTCTGCCATGCCGTAGGCAAGCTCCAGGATATGCACGGCCTTGCCGCCGTTTTTGCTAAAGCGATCCCGGCAATTCATGCAGTAGGTCAAATACATCGCGCCATCGGGTGCCGCAAGCGCCGCAGCCTCGTTAGCGACCTCCGGGTTCGCGTATTGCGTATAGCCGCCAAAGCCGCAGCAGCCGGTGGTTGCCCCGCTGTATTTCTGCTCCGTAACGATGCAGCCCATCCTGTGCAGCAGCTCGCGCACGGCGTCCCGTACAGCAGGCATATCCCGCGCGCCGCAGGCGTCGTGCACACACACGTCGCAGGCGATATGCTCTATCGGCAGCGTTTCAAGCAAAATATCCCATATGCCGATGCAATCCGCCCACTCCAGCGTTTTCATGCAGGTGGGACAGGCGACGATCAGCTTAGGCTTACCCAAGCGCGCCCATTCCGCCTTGAGCTTTTCCTGCGTATCGGCAAAGAGCTGTTCCCTGCCTGCCCACAGCGCGCCTATGCCGCAGCAGCCAAGCAGAATGCCCGTTTGCGATTCGCGCTTCAACAGATCGTCGAACACCCTTTTGACAAGCTCGGGCGCGGACGCGCCCAGCTGACAGCCCGGAAAAAAAAGATACTTGCATGTATCGCTTCCCGGCGCGGGCTTTGCCAAATACGACGGGCCGTTGCTGTCTGCAAGATCGTCCAAGGCAAAATCAAAGGGCCATTGGGGCATGTGATTGGTTGCAGCCATAACGGCGCGGGACTGCATGAGCAGCGCCCCCAGATTCATGCCGCCGGGGCACAGCTTTTCACACTGCCCGCAAAGGCTGCATGAATTGATGGCGGTATTCGCCGTGCGGTTGCCCATGCTCATGGAGATGTTGGTCACGACCTCACGGGTAAACTGCCGGGGATAGGTCTTATAATGCTGTAGAAAAGCGCATGCGTCCACGCAGCGCATGCAGGTGCATTGGATGCAGCGGGCAGCCTCGGCCTTTGCCCAATCCGCGTCCTTTTCCCCTGCCGCCATGCCCTGCGGCTCGACGCCCTCGGTTTTTACATACAGGGTCGTTGTAAAAGGCCCCTCCTGTTCACGCCCATAGCGCAGGTTGACCTTTTTGAGATATCGATCTACAGAGGTCGCGGCCTTCTTGCCGCCCGCGATACAGCAAAGCACGCCCGCATCCGGGTTTGCACAAGCGCCGCAGGCAAACAGCCTGCCGCCCGCCTCCACCTCGCCCGTATCCTCTATGATCTCGACCGGCGCATCCGCGCCCATGGCAAGGATCACCGCATCAAAATCCGCCGCGTTTTCCGGCTCCATATTTGTATGGTATTGGATCTCTATAGGATAGTCCGCAAGCACGGCACAGTCCGCGGCAAAGCAGGCAAGCGCCGCTTCGTCCGCCTTGAGCGTGCCGCCCAGCGCGTCCGATCTTTCAAACAGCGTGACATGCACGCCCTTTTTTCCTAACTCAAGCGCCGCCGTGACGCCGCTTACGCCGCCGCCGATCACCGCCGCCGTATCGCTGCGCCGGGGCAAAAAGGATCTTCGCGCCTTTCGCGTGCCCTCGCGCACCGCCGCTTCCTCGATGGCGCGCATATCGATAGCGCCCCCCAAGTCCTTTCGCGCGCAAACCGCCATACAGGGTGCAGTGCACAGGGCGCTCAACGTGCGCGGCAAGGGCACGACCTTCGCGTACAGCTCCAGCGCCGCCGAAAAATCACCCTTGCTTACAGCCTCGCACACCGCGCGGCACTCCACATGCAACGGGCATCCCGCCATGGCAGGCGGGGGCTGCTGTTGGGTACAGCGCGCTTCGATCTCATATAGGGTTTTCTGGTCGATCATCTGCATTCGTTTTTCTCCACCTAACCGATCTGTTTCATATTGTAATTCCATTATAGCACAGGCATTGCATCAACAAAAGAAAGGGACGCCCGTTTGGGCGTCCCAATATAAGGTAGGTTACTTGCCCATCGCGTCGATGGCTGCCTTGACCTTTTCGGGCTTGGCGGGAATCTCGAACACGCGCGCGCCTGTAGCGTCATGGATGGCGGACAGGACGGCGGGATGCACGGCGGTGAGGGGGCCTTCGCCGCAGCCGGCAGCACCGTAGGGGCCGTCGGGACGGTAGGTCTCGGTGAAGATGAGGTTATAATCGTCGGGGATATCCAAGATGGTGGGGATACCCGCGCCAAGCAGCGTCGTATGCTTCTTATAATCCTCAAAGTCCTCGGTGAGCGCCAGACCCATGCCCTGTGCGCAGCCGCCGTAGGTGGAGCCTTCCACGACCAGCTTGTTGATGATGGTGCCGTAATCGGCAACGGTGGTGAACTTGATGATGCGGGTCTTGCCCGTCGCCATATCCACCTCCACCTCGGGGATAAAGAGCTGGTACATGTAATTGGAGAAGGGCGCGCCCTGTGCCGTGTCCGCGTCGCAGTCGGAGCACATGGAGGCCGTCCAGGAGCCCTCATAATAGGTGGGGATCTTCTCTGCTTCCATTTCGGCATAGGTGCGATAGGTGCCATCGGGCTTCTTCATCGCCGCAAGCAGCATTTCGGAAGCTACGCGCACCGCGTTGCCGGTAACGGTGTTGGAGCGGCTGCCGCCCGCGGGGCCGGAGGCCGGGGTGTAGGCGGTGTCGTTCATCACGAGCTTGATGCGCTCCGGCGTGAAGCCCGCTGCGCGCAGCGTCTCATGCGCCATGGCGAGCGTACCCATATCAGCGCCCTGGCCGTGATCCTCCCAAGAATCGTATACGGTGACCGTATTGTCAGGATTGAGGCGGATGTTGGCGAACGAGCTATCCTTGCCGTCCAGACCGCAGCCGTATACGCCCACGGAGAAGCCAACGCCGTATTTCTTGCTGCCGTCGCTTTGAGCGTTCAGTTTCTTGGCGCGCTCCTTGGCCTCGTAATACACGGGGCGGGCTTTCTCAAACATGCCCTCTAAGCAGTACACCTCGGGGGTCTGGCCGGTAGGCGTGGTAGCGCCCTCACGGTAGATGTTCTTATAGCGCAGCTCGAAGGGATCCATGCCGAGCTTTTCCGCCAGCACATCCATGCAGACCTCGCTGCCCATGAAGGACTGCGGCGAGCCGTAGCCACGGAACGCGGAGCCCCATACATGGTTGGTGCATACGCAGTAGCTTGTGTTGCGGATATTGGGGATATCGTAGCCTGCACCCGTGAACTGGGAAAGGCGCATGGTCAGCAGATCGCCAAACTCGGAATACGGGCCGTGATCCACATAGTTTTCGCCCCACATACCCAAGAGCTTGCCGTCCTTGTTGGCGGCCATCTTGACGTGCATGAAGGCGGGAGAACGCTTGCCGGTGTAGGTCAGGTTCTGATACATATCATAGACCAGCGAAACGGGACGGCCATCCAGCGCCAAGCATGCCACACCCAGCAGGGATTCAGAGGTGGGGGAGAACTTGTAGCCGAAGGTGCCGCCGGCGTTGTTCTGGACGATGCGCAGCTTGTCGCCCTCGACGCCGATGCCGGTGCCGATCATGGCGGCATGCAGATGGATGCCGACGGACTTGGAGTGGATGGTCAGACGGCCTTCCTCATCCATGTAGGCATAGCCGCAGTCCGGCTCCAAATGCAGATGGGGCTGACGGGAGCAGTAGGATTCGATCTCGGCCACGCAATCGGCCTTTTGGAAGATGGGTTCTACCTCCTCGCCCTTGGCGCAGGTGGTATCGTAATAGACGTTGGGCGTGCCCGGATGGATCTCGATCGCGTCGGGCGCCTTTGCTTCCATCGCGCTCATGTAAGCGGGCAAGGGTTCGATGTCCACCTTGACGGCCTTGGCGGCAGCCTTGGCATGCTCCACGGTATCCGCAGCGACCATGGCGACCGCGTCGCCGATCTGGAACACCTTCTCATCGCAGAGGATGGGACGATCCCAGCCGTCGCCCTTGTTGTGGGTGGGGAAGAACACCAAACCGTTGATGCGGTTGTTGCCCTTGACGTCCTTGGCGGTAATGACCTTGTATACGCCGGGCATCTTTTCCGCTTCGGAGAAATCGATGCCCTTGATCTTGCCGTGCGGTATGTCAGACTGCACCAAGGCAAGGCGTGCGGTACCCTCGGGCATCTTGAGCGCGTCGTCCGCGCCGAAATCCCATGTGCCCATAACCTTCGCCATGGCGGAGGGGCGCACGAACTCGGTGCCTACGATCTTGTTGCCGACGGGCTTGAAGATCAGATCTTCCTTCTTCATTTCGCCGCGCATGACCTTGGCGGCGTCCATAACGGCGTCTACCAGAGGCTTATAGCCTGTGCAGCGGCAAAGGTTTTTGTGGTCGTAGAACCACTGGCGAACCTCCTCGCGGGTGGGGGAAGGATTCTCGGCCAACAGCGCCTTCGCGCTCATGATAAAGCCGGGCGAGCAGAAGCCGCACTGCGCGCAGCCGTGACCCATCCATGCAAGCTGCAAGGGATGCAGGTTTTCGGGGCAGCCGACGCCTTCGATGGTCTCGATTTGCGTACCGTCCTCAAGCTTGCTCATCTTGAGGATACATGCACGCTGCGCCTTGCCGTTGACCAGCACCGTACAAGCGCCGCACTGGCCTACGCCGCAGGATATCTTACAGCCCGTAAGGTGCTCCTGTTCGCGCAGAACCTTGGCAAGGGTATCGTTGGGATCGACGATAATCGCCTTGCGCGCCCCATTGATCGTTAATACCTTTTTGATCATGTTTTCTACTCTCCTCCTTGTTTTTAGTGGCTTTTATGTGAGTTGTTGAATCCGTTTCAACATGGTATACTGAAGCATCAAATCAGCAGGAGGTCACTATGCAACACCCCAATGAGGAAATCGAGCTGCACATGGCGAACTGTATCGATTATCTTGCCGCCGTCGTCAACGCCCAAAATACGGCGGATTACGGTCAGCTTCACGCAAAAATGCTCAACGCGCTCAATGCGCGGATGGATCTGATCTACGATAAGATCGAGACATCGCCCGAAAGCGATCAGCTGGCGGCGGAGGCGGTGACGATGCTCGTCGAGCAGCCCCTTTCGGGTCGTATCTATACGCGCCATCTGCCCATGGACTACAAGGAAAACAGCAACGGCATCACCATACAGGGTGAGGATTTTCAGGGCAAGCCCGCTTCCATCGTGTTTTTATCCAATAACGCCGTTCAAAAAATCAAAGACCTGACCGGTCAGGGATGGGAAAAGCCGCGCTGCCATCATGACGACTGATCGTCATAACAAAAACGGTCAAAAAGATACGCGGATTGAAACTGAATGATTAAGTTAATTTTATATGATATCCCGTCTACATTCAAGTTGTAATTGAATACAATTCGGTTGTTTTGCTTGGATTTAGCCGAAATAAGAGCAGCTTTCGCATGAACACAGCCCCGTGTGTACGCACGGGGCTGTGTTATTTTTTTCACGATTTTTACGACTGTTCGGAAATATCGTATATGCGTTCAGCGATGTCGTCCCTCCAAGGCTACAGCGTCGTCTCGCCGGAAAAAACGAGCGCAACGCCGCCGGTCAAGGTCACGGTATCATCGGTATACCGGATATAGAGATCGCCGCCCAGGAGCTTAACAAGGATGGTTTCGCCCTTTTGGCAGAAGCCGTTTTCCACTGCCGCCACCACAGCCGCGCACGCGCCGCTGCCGCAGGCCCAGGTTTCCCCGCTGCCCCGCTCCCATACCCGCATGCGAAGGGCGTTGTTGCCTAAAGGACGCACGAATTCCGTATTGACGCGTTCGGGGAAGATAGCGGCGTTTTCAAACAAGGGGCCGATAGCGGCCACATCCAGCGTATCCACATCGTCATGGAACACCACGGCATGCGGATTGCCCATGGAAACGCAGGTGATCTCATACCCTTCGCCTATATCCACAGCCCGCTTTACAACGCGCGCGCCCGGCAGCGTCACGGGGATATCCGCAGCCAGCAGCGAGGGTCTGCCCATGTCCACCGTGGCGTGCGTCACCACGCCGTTTCGCTTGTGCAGACTGACGCGGCGTATGCCGCTGGGCGTTTCGATATCCATGCAGGTCTTATCCACAACGCCCTGATCGTAAGCGAGCTTTGCCGCACACCTCAGCGCGTTGCCGCCCACCTCGCCCGCGCTTCCGTCAAGGTTGTAGATATCCACGCGGATATCCGCCCTTTGGGACGGATACAGGAGTGCCACGCCCTCCGCGCCCACGCCAAAATGCCTGTCGCTTAGGCGCACGGCGAGCCCGGCCGGGTTCGCAATGTCATTATCCTTGCCCCAAACGCAGATATAATCGTTGCCGCACGCCTGCATCTTATAGAAGGTGATACGCTGACGCGCTTTGCGCAGCGCATTGATATCCACAAGCTCGATGTTGCTTTGGCTGTAGCGCTCCTTTAAGCTGCCCGCCACGGCGTTCGCGGTATCGATGCTCGTAAGGCAGGGTATGCTCTTTTCCACGGCCTTTCGCCGTATGCGCACGCTGTCCCGCGTGGGGATGCGCCCCTTGGCGGAGGTGGAGATCACATAATCGATCTTGCCGCTGTCCAACAGCTCCAGTATCTGCTCGCTGCCCTCGTGAAGCTTGGGCACCTTGGTCACGGGGAAGCCAAAGTTCTCGATGGCGCGAGCCGTACCTGGCGTCGCGTACAGGGTGCAGCCCACGTTATAAAGCCGCTTTGCGGTAAAGCCGATCTCGTGCTGGTCGCTGTCGCGTACGGAGAGCAGCACGCCGCCCGCCCGCTTCATCTGATACCCCGCCGCCACAAGACCCTTATAGAGCGCCTCCGGCATGGTGGAGGCAAGGCTCAACACCTCGCCTGTGGACTTCATTTCGGGGCCAAGCTGCGTATCCACATCCGTCAGCTTTTCAAAGGAAAACACAGGCACCTTGACCGCCACATACGGCGATACGGGATATAGACCCGTGCCGTAGCCGAGGTCTTGCAGCCTTTCCCCCAGCATCACGCGGGTCGCAAGCTCCACCATGGGCACGCCCGTCACCTTGCTGATGTAGGGTATGGTGCGCGACGCCCTTGGGTTGACCTCGATGACATACAGCTCGTTTTGATAGATAAGATACTGCATGTTCACGAGGCCGACTGCGTGCAGACCCAGCGCAAGCTTGCGGGAGGATTCCACGATACAGCTTTGCATTTCATCGTCCACGTTCCACGCCGGATACACGGCGATAGAATCGCCCGAATGCACGCCCGCCCGCTCGATATGCTCCATAACGCCGGGAATGAGTATGTTTTCGCCGTCGCAGATGGCGTCCACCTCGATCTCCGTGCCCATCAGATATTGATCGATCAACACGGGATTGGTGATGCCTTGCGCAAGTATGATCGCCATGTATTCATGGATATCCGCGTCGTTGAAGGCGATGATCATGTTCTGCCCGCCCAGCACATAGGAGGGACGAAGCAATACGGGGTAACCAAGATCATTCGCGGCCGCAATCGCCTCCTCCTCCGTCATAACGGTCTCACCCTTGGGGCGCTTGATGTTAAGCGCGTTCAAAAGCGCGTCAAAGCGTTCCCTGTCCTCCGCCGCGTCGATGCCGTCCGCGCCCGTGCCCAGTATGCGCACGCCTTGGTCGGATAAAAAGCGCGTAAGCTTGATGGCGGTCTGTCCCCCAAAGGCCACCACGGCGGCGCAGGGCTTTTCCGTCGCAATCACGCCCGCCACGTCCTCCGGCGTCAGGGGCTCAAAATACAGCCTGTCCGCCGTATCAAAATCCGTTGAGACCGTCTCGGGGTTATTGTTGACGATCACCACCTCATAGCCGCACGCCTTCAGCGCCCATACGCAGTGCACGGAGGCGTAGTCGAATTCGATCCCCTGCCCTATGCGGATGGGGCCGGAGCCGAACACCATCACGGTTTTGGCCGTGCTGTTGCGGGAGGCAAGAAACGCCGCGGCCTCGTTTTCCTCGTCATAGGAGGCGTAGAAATACGGTGTTTGCGCGGCAAACTCCGCCGCACAGGTGTCCACCATCCGGTATACCGGCAGGCGGGGCGCTTCGATGGGCTCCCCCGCTATGCGCGCTATGACCTTGTCGGGATATCCCGCCTTTTTGGCCGCAAGATACAGCGCCTGCGTCATAGGTTCCGCGCTCAAGCGTTCTTCGAGTGCAACAAGCTTGGCAAGCTTATACAAAAACCACCTGTCGATGCCCGTAGCCTCGTGGATCGTATCGATCGCAATGCCCGCGTGCAAGGACGCAAACACGGCAAACAGCCTTTGATCGTCGCAAACGCGCAGGCGCGCGCATAATTCGTCTTGAGAAAGCGCCATAAAGTCCGAACGCAGACAGTCATGGCCGATTTCAGCGCCGCGCACGGCCTTCATCAGCGCCTCCTCAAAGGTCGCGCCGATGGCCATGACCTCCCCCGTCGCCTTCATCTGCGTGCCAAGGGTGCGTTTGGCATAAACGAATTTGTCAAAGGGCCATTTGGGGAACTTCACCACCACATAATCAAGCGCGGGCTCAAAGCAGGCGCAGGTCTTGCCCGTAACGGCATTGAGGATCTCCGGCAGGCGATAGCCTATGGCGATCTTGGCCGCCACCTTGGCGATGGGGTAGCCGGTAGCCTTGGAGGCAAGCGCCGAAGAACGGCTCACGCGCGGATTGACCTCGATAACGGCATACTGGAAGGAATCCGGGTGCAGCGCAAACTGACAGTTGCAGCCCCCCTCGATGCCCAGCGCCGTGATGATATTGAGCGCGGCGCTCCGCAGCATCTGGTATTCCTTATCGGACAGCGTCACTGCGGGCGCGATCACGATGCTGTCCCCCGTATGCACGCCCACGGGATCGAAATTTTCCATGGAGCAAACGGTGATCACGTTGCCCGCGCCATCCCGCATGACCTCGAACTCGATCTCCTTCCAGCCCGCGATGCACTGCTCCACCAGTATTTGACGGATGGGGGAAAGGCGCAATCCGTTGTCCGCGATCCTTCGCAAGGCCGCCTCGTCCTCCACGATGCCGCCGCCGCTGCCGCCCAGCGTAAAGGCGGGGCGTATGATGAGCGGATAGCCGATCTCGTTTGCAAACGCCACCGCGTCCTCGATGTCCTCCACCACCTTGGAAGGGATCACAGGCTCGCCGATGGAGGTCATGGTGTCCTTGAACATCTGCCTGTCCTCGGCCTTGTCAATGGTATCGGGCGTCGTGCCTAAGAGGCGTACATGGTGTTTTTCCAGGTAGCCTTCCTTGGCAAGCTGCATGGCAAGCGTCAGCCCCGTCTGCCCGCCGAGCGTGGGCAATATGCTGTCCGGCTTCTCCTTTTCGATGATGCGCTTGACGACGGTGGTGGTCAAAGGCTCTATGTATATCTTATCCGCCATATGCCTGTCCGTCATGATGGTGGCGGGGTTGGAATTGAGCAGCACCACCTCCACGCCCTCCTCCTTGAGCGCGCGGCAGGCCTGCGTGCCCGCATAGTCGAATTCCGCCGCCTGCCCGATCACGATGGGGCCGGAGCCGATCACAAGTACCCGCTGTATGCTTTTATCGCGCGGCATGGGCTTTTCCCTCCTTCATGCTGTCACAAAAACGGTCAAACAGAAACGCCGTATCCTGCGGCCCCGCGCAGGCTTCGGGATGAAACTGCACGGAAAAGGCGGGGAACACCTCATAATCGATCCCCTCGCAGGTGCCGTCGTTGGCGTTGGTGAAGCTGACGCGGGCGCCCTTTGGCAGCGTATCGCCCATAACGCAGTAGCCGTGATTTTGGCTGGTGATGTACACGCGCCCCGTATCCTGCCTGCATGCGGGCTGGTTCGCGCCCCGGTGCCCGTATTTGAGCTTTTGCGTCCGCGCGCCAAAGGCGAGCGCCATCATCTGATGCCCCAGGCAGATGCCGAACATGGGTATGTTGGCGCTATACAGCTTTTGTATTTCCCGGATGATGGCGGTGTTCTCCGCCGGGTCGCCGGGGCCGTTGGATAGCATGACGCCGTCCGGCCGAAGGCTAAGGATGTGTTCCGCCGTGGCGGAGGCCGGCACGGTCACGACCTGCAGCCCGCGCCGCAGCAGCGAGCGCGCAATGTTGCGCTTGGCGCCGAAGTCCCAAAGCACCACGCGCATTCCCCCGTCCCCCTCCGTCGTTTCCGCCTTGGCCGTGACATGCTCCACCGCGTCCTCTATGGTATACGCGCGAAGCGCAGCAAGCGCTTCCGCGCTAAGCTCCGGCACGTCGCTTAGCCGCGCGTTCATCACCCCGTGCTCCCGCACGATGCGGGTGAGCCGCCGCACATCGATACCCGTAAGCGCAGGCACGTTTTGCGAAAGCAGGTAATCCTCCAGCCTGCCCGCCGCCCGGAAATTAGAAGGTGCATCACACATGTCACGCGCGATATAGGCACGAACATGGGATGCACCGCTTTCAAGATCCGCCGGGATCATACCGTAATTGCCGATTAAGGGGAATGTCTGCATGACGATCTGGCCGTAATAGCTTGGGTCGCTCAAGGTTTCCAGATACCCCGTCATACCCGTTGTAAATACAAGCTCGCCGCTCACCTCATGCCACGCGCCACGGCGTTCGCCCGCGAAGGCCTGGCCGTTTTCCAGGATCAGATAGCCCGTCTCTCCCATTCTTCGCCCCTCCATGAATGAATTTTTATACATTTTCGCGCTTGCGGCATTTTTGCCTGTTTATCCGTCATTTTTTCAATTGCCGCAGCGTGTTTTTTCGCTCATTGTTGAATATTATACAGTTCCCCTGCAAATTTGCAAGACTGAATATCTTTTTGTCTGCCACATCTTTTATGAGCTTTTCCACATAAAAGCACCCCGCCGTCCGAAAACGGCGGGGTGCTTGGCAAGCGAAACGTTACTGTACTGCATGCTGCTTCAGCCACGCTTGCAGCGCGTCGGCGCATTTGCGATTGGATTCTTCAAACGCTTCCGGCGATTCCGCAAGCTCCGGGAACAGCGTATTGAAGGAATCAAAGGCCGTGCTCTTGCCGTCCTTAAAATAGAGCAGAGAGGGCGTGCCGCGAATGCCCAGCGCCGCCTTGACGCCGTCCCACGTCTCCTGCGCGCCGTCCACCCTGTTGTTGATAGCCGTTTCATAGTCCTGCGTATAGAAATAATATGCGGGCGCCTGCAAGGCCGCGGAAGCAAGCACGCTTGTCAGATTCGGCGTGAACAGGCGGCACTGCGGGCAGGTGTCCCTGCCGATGTAGAGAAGAAACGCCTCGCCGCTTTGGATCTTTTGCTGCACCTGCTCGTAGGTCACGATGGTCATGCCGTGATCGTGGGGTGAAACAAGCCCGTTTTCAAAGAAGCGGTTGAAAACGACGCTTATATCGTTGCGGGAATCCCCCGATAGCAAGGTGGCCTCCTGCCCGCGGAAAAGCACCACGCCAAACAGGTTGCCGCCCAGTATCTCCTTTGCGTCCTTGTAGTCGTCGATGGGCATGGTATAAAAGCCGCATTGGAGAAGCTCTGCATATTCCGTGACCAGCACGGAAAGCGCCGCTTGCAGCTGCGTTTCCATCTCGCTGTTCCTTTTGCCGATGAAATAAACGGCAACCGGCTCGTTCGTCTCGCGCAGCGCGTCCAGCTCCTTCGCCGTGATGGCGCCGCCCACCGTCGGGACGCCCGTACCCGTCGCCTGCGGCGCGGCGCCCGGCGTCGCACAGCCCGCAACGCACAGCAGCAGCATAGCCAATATCATCAAGCTCGCTCGTTTTCCAAATCGCATAAGGCGCCTCCCTATCCTTCACCAAGGTTGGTTTTCATCATTATAGCAGATACGCGCACGGCTCGCAATTCCATGGGAGCCCGCCGCATCTTTATTGCCCCTTCCGCGACGCGATCAGCATTTGTATTTCGTTGTCCGAGGCGGGCTTGCCCGAAAAATCCGCGAATACATCCGTCACCTCCATATGCCGCGCCCGGAGGATGGCGTCTATCTCCGCCTCGCCGTACAGCCGCGTCGGATTTCCTTCTTCGATGGCGACGCGGGGCAGACGCGCGCCGTAGGCGACGTCGCATTGCCCATAGAGCATGATCCGGCTTTGCTTATCCCACTCGAACCTGGAGAGGGTAAGCCCGTTTTCCCCCGCATCCCAAAGCTGGCAGGGAAAGTGCGTATCGGCGTAGCCCGCGTTCATGATATCCATAAAATGCCTGCCGCCCGGCTTGAGCGCGCGTGATGCGACGTCGAATATCCTGAGGTTTTCCGCATCGTTTTCCAAATACCCTATCGCACCGTCCGCCATATTGAGAACCACGTCGAATTCACCCGCAAACGTTACGTCGCGGATATCCGAGAGGATAAAGCGCGCATCCAGCCCCTCCCGCTTGGCCTGTTCCGCCGCGTCCGCAACATAAGCTGGGGTAATATCCACGCCCGTCACAAAAAACCCACGCCGCGCAAAGGCCAGCGCATGCCTGCCAAAGCCGCACGCCAGATCCAGTATCCGCTCATGCCCCTTTAGCTGCAGCGTCCTGCAGATGAAATCCACCTGCCGCGCCGTATCCTCCACCCATGACTGCGCCTTGATGTCCAACGACCATATCCTCTTATACCAATCGCTTTCCGCCGCACGCATACCCTATCACTTCCCCCTTTGGAAAAAGCTTTTCTGTCCAAAGAGTATAGCTTATCTCTCCGCCATGCGCAACGTGGGCGCGCAGCGCGCTTCCGCCGATCCTCCATCTTAACGACGATCGTTAAGGCTTTGTATGAAAGATAGGCTTTTAGCCTTTTTCCCCTCCCGCCGCGTTCAGAAGGCGTCGTTTTTTGCTGTTTTACACCCATTTCACGTTTTCTGCCGTTGTGCAAACGGCGGAAACCTTATATAATAAAAAGTAATAGCAACACAGAACATATCCGCAAACGAATGTACAAACGAAAGGAGGGGATCGTATCGAATGAAGTTTTCTCATAACACAATTCTAATGGAAAAGTTAAGCGAGGCACTGAAATCCGTATTACCGGTCGCCATGATTCTTTTTCTGCTGTGCTTTAGCATCGTGCCCGTACCCAACAGCATCCTGATGTCCTTTGTGGTCGGCACCATTCTGCTCATCGTCGGCATGGGACTTTTCACCTTGGGAACCGACCTTGCCATGACGCCCATAGGCGAACATATAGGCTCCGCCGTGTCGCGCTCCCGCAGCATGTGGCAGATCGTCGCCATCAGCCTTTTGGTGGGCGTAATGATCACCATTTCAGAGCCTGATCTGCATGTGCTCGCCCAGCAGGTGCCCAACATCCCCAACGCCGTCATCATTGGCGCCGTATCGGCGGGCGTGGGCGTATTCCTGGTAATTGCGATGCTGCGCATCTTTCTGCGCGTGCCGCTGCAATACCTGCTGATCGGCTTTTACATCGTCGTTTTCATACTGGCGAAATTCGTGCCAAGGGAATATCTCTCCACCGCCTTTGACTCCGGCGGCGTCACCACGGGTCCTATGACGGTGCCCTTCATCATGGCGCTGGGCGTGGGCGTCGCCATGAGCCGCAGCGACGGAAACGCGCAGGAGGACAGCTTCGGCCTTGTCGCGCTCTGCTCCATAGGCCCTATCCTTGCCGTGCTTTTCCTGGGCATATTTTACCGCACCGGCGGCGGGGCGTATGCCCCCGTTTCCGTACCGGATATCGAAAACTCGCGGGAGCTGTGGAGGCTTTTTGCTATTGCCTTCCCCGCATATTTCAAGGAGGTCGCTATAGCGCTCCTTCCCATCGCGCTGTTCTTTGCGCTCTTTCAGGTCGTAAAGCTGCACGTTCCCAAAACGGAGCTTTTGCGCATCGGCGTGGGCATGCTCTACACCTATTTGGGGCTGGTGCTCTTTCTTACGGGCGCAAACGTGGGCTTCATGCCGCTTGGCAACTATGTCGGGCAGCTGATAGGGAATCTTCCCAACAATTGGATCATCATACCCATCGGCATGGTCATAGGTTATTTTATTGTAAGCGCGGAGCCTGCCGTGCATGTGCTCAACAAGCAGGTGGAGGAAATGACCTCGGGCGCGATCCCGCACCGTGCGATGGGTCTGAGCCTGTCCGTCGGCGTGGCCGTATCCGTGGGGCTTGCCATGATGCGGGTGCTGACGGGACTTCCCATCATGTACCTGCTGATCCCGGGATACGCGATCTCCCTGCTTTTGAGCTTTTTTGTGCCGCCCATCTTCACCTCCATCGCGTTTGACTCGGGCGGCGTAGCCTCAGGCCCCATGACGGCAACCTTCCTGCTGCCGCTTGCGATGGGGCTGTGCACAGCCGTGGGCGGCAACGTGGCGGTAGACGCTTTCGGCGTGGTCGCCATGGTCGCCATGACGCCGCTGATCACCATTCAGATCATGGGTCTTATCTTCAAGCTGCGCGCGCAGAAAACGGTGAAGGAGCCCGAAAAAACCGAGCAGGAAGAACAGATCATCACCTTTGAGGAGGATGCAGAATGAACGCATTTCGATGGTTGCTACTCGTCGCCCGCCGGGATCAAAGCGAGGCGTACATAGATTGTCTGACAAGAAACGGCGCCGGGATGGTGTTCGGCTCTCTCTGTCAGGGCGCCGCCAAGGAAAAGACGCTAGATCTATTGGGGCTGGAGGCAAAGGAAAAGGTGCTGCTTTCCACGCTGGTCTCCCTGCAAAGCGCACGGACGCTGATGCGCCGTTTGGTCAGTGAAATGCGCATCGACGCGCCCAACAGCGGCATCGCGCTGAGCGTCAACGTAAACGGCGTCAGCGGCACGTCGGCGCTGCATTATCTGTGCGGCGACCGTTTGATTCAGGAAGGAGATGTAAACGAAATGAAGGATCATCCTTATTCTCTTATCATTGCCATCGCGGACAAGGGACAATCGGAGCTGGTGCTGGACGCGGCTCGCAGCGCGGGCGCTTCCGGCGGTACGCTCATCTACGCCAAGGAGATCGGCGCAAACCCCGGCATGAAGTTTTTCGGCGTTTCCATCGCGGAGGAAAAAGAGCATATCTATCTTGTGGTTTCCGCTGCCAAACGCGACGGCGTGCTGCGCGCGATCATGGACAAGGCGGGCGTCCACTCCCCCGCCCATGCCGTAGCCTTCTCGCTGCCGGTAGACAAGGCCGTAGGGCTGACAATCCCCACGGAGGAGGACGAACAGTAACCGCAACGCCAAGGCAAAGACCGCTCATGCCACGAGCGGTCTTTTTTCTGTGGGCGGTTGCAAAAAAGGACAACATACATTACAATAAACCCCATCGCGCGGCTTTGCCCGCGCGTTTACCCGAGAGGAGCTAAACGCACATGTGGAATTTACTTTGGCCGATCATGACGGTCGTGGCGGCAAATTGCCTGTATAACATCTGCACCAAGCAAACGCCCGGCGACGTCAACGCGTTTGCGTCTTTAAGCGTCACCTACCTGATCGCCTCCGCCCTTTCCGTGGCCGCTTTCTTCCTCTCCCATGCGCACAAAAGCTACCTACAGGAGATCAGCAGGCTCAATTGGACGTCTATAGCGCTGGGTCTGTCCATCGTGGCGCTGGAATTCGGCTACATCAGCATCTATCGAGCCGGGTGGAAGGTAAGCCTCGGCTCTCTGGTCGCCAACATCAGCCTTGCCTGCATCCTGCTCTTTGTCGGACTGTTGTTTTATAAGGAAACGCTCTCGCCCAAGCAACTGCTCGGCATGGCTGTGTGCGTAGTCGGGCTGATCCTTTTAGGCGAATGAACGGAGGGTATGCAACATGACAGGCTTGCTTTTAGCGGTGATCTACCTGTCCTTTATCAGCCTAGGTCTGCCCGATTCCCTGCTGGGCGCCGCATGGCCCACGATGTATGGCGGGTTTGGCGTGCCCGTTTCGTATGCGGGCATGGTTTCCATGATCATTGCCGCGGGCACGATCGTATCCAGCCTGCAAAGCGACAGGCTCACCAAAAAGCTCGGCGCAGGGAAGGTCACGGCGCTGAGCGTGGCGCTCACCGCCGCAGCCCTCTTTGGTTTTTCTATCAGCCATTCCTTCTGGATGCTGTGCCTATGGGCGATCCCTTACGGCCTTGGCGCCGGAAGCGTAGACGCCTCGCTCAACAACTATGTCGCGCTGCACTACGCAAGCCGCCATATGAGCTGGCTGCATTGCATGTGGGGCATCGGCGCCTCCGCAGGCCCTTACATCATGGGATATGCGCTAACCGGCGGACAGGGCTGGAACCTCGGCTATCGCTATGTCGCCATATTGCAGGTCGTTTTGACCGCCATACTGTTTTTCAGCCTGCCGCTTTGGAAAAGCCGCCCCGCCGCAACGGATGAATGCGGCGCAGCAGCGCAGGCACTCACCCTGCGGCAGATATGCATGATCCCGGGCGCAAAGGCGATCATGATCACGTTTTTCTGCTATTGTGCTTTGGAGCAGACCGCCGGGCTTTGGGCCAGCAGCTATCTGGTGCTGCATACCGGGCTGTCCCCGGAGACAGCCGCCAACTATGCTAGCCTTTTCTTTATCGGCATCACAGCCGGCCGCGCGCTGAGCGGTTTTTTGACGTTCAAGCTCAACGACGCGCAGATGATACGCCTCGGGCAAGGGATCATCGCAGCCGGCCTTGCAGCGCTCCTGCTGCCCTTCGGCGCGGCTTCCTCCCTCGCCGGCCTGATCCTCGTCGGCCTTGGCTGCGCGCCGATCTATCCCTGCATCATCCACTCCACGCCGGAACACTTCGGCGCAGAAAACTCGCAGGCCATCATAGGCGTGCAGATGGCCAGCGCCTATATCGGCATCTGCGTGATGCCGCCGTTGTTTGGCCTGATCGCCGGCCATATCAGCGTTGCGCTGTTCCCTGCATATCTGTTTTTGATACTGGGCTTCATGGTCTTTACACACGAAAGGCTGCTGCGGCAAAGCCACGCATAGACCTTTCAAAGATAGCTGCGCCTTGTAAAAGATATGAAATTGACTTTGCTGACGGCAGGTGGTATACTATTTTCACTTCATGAGGGAGTAGTCGGCGCAGTCCCCTGCGCGGCAAGCCAACATACTGGCCGTTTCGGTCTGGCTTTTCTTAAATGACAAGACTCATGTATGGCGATTGCCATACTTGGGTCTTTTTTATACACAAGCATGCGTACAATCCAAGGGAGGTATATATGGGATTCTATGAGCTGTTTTTGATCGCGGTGGGTCTATCCATGGATGCGTTCGCCGTCGCCGTGTGCAAGGGCTTGAACATGCCAAGGCTCAACTACAGGCAGGGCGTCGTGATCGCCCTGTTCTTCGGCGTATTTCAGGCGGTCATGCCATTGATCGGCTGGTTTTTGGGGCAGCAGTTCGCATCCAGCATCAGCGCGTTCGATCATTGGATCGCTTTCGCGCTGCTATCCTTCATCGGCGGCAAAATGATCCTGGAGGCGCTGAAAAAAGATACGGGCGATGAGGCTTCGGCGCGGTTCGATCTCACGGAGATCCTGATTCTGGCCATCGCCACCAGCATCGACGCGCTTGCCGTGGGCATCACCTTCGCGTTTCTCAACGTCAGCATCGGTTCTTCCGTATGTTTGATCGGCGCGACCACGTTTGTGCTGTCCTTCATCGGCGTGCTGGTAGGGCACAAATTCGGCGCAAAATACAAGAACAAGGCGGAGCTCTTTGGCGGCGTCATACTCGTGCTCATCGGCGTCAAGATACTATTGGAGCACCTTGGCGTGATCGGCTTTTAAGCATCCCGCAAGCCCTTTTCTTTTATCACGCCCGGTCAGCTTGCTTCGCCGCTTTTTATAAGCGTTGCGATAACCAGCTCGGGCGGGTTGTTGATCCGCAGGGGAACGATGCTGCGCCCCAAGCCCCGGCTTACGATCATGGTCGTGCTGCCGCTTGTAAAGCTGCCCGCCGCATAACGGGGGAAAAATCCCTGATTCGGCGCGAATACGCCGCCGCTAAACGGAATTCTCCATTGTCCGCCATGGGCGTGCCCGCAAAATGCCAGCTCCACGCCCGCCTCACAATAGGTCTTGAACAGCTCCGGCCTGTGCGAAAGCAAAACGGTATACGCATCCTGTGCGTCAAGCTGCCGCAGCACACGCAGTTCATCTTGCATATCTTCATAGGGATTTTCCACAGCGCGAAACGCGGGATCGTCCAGCCCGATGAGCTGTATCGTTTCTCCGCCGCGATAAAGACGCGCCGGCGCATCATGCAGCACATGCACGCCCGCTTCTTCCATTTGCGCTTCCAGCGTCTTGTACGCGCCGTGATACAGGCGCGCCTCATGATTGCCCGTCACATAATAGACCGGCGCGATGGCGGCAGCCTGCCGCATCGCTTGCATCGCTGCGTCCACATCCGTATGCCGGGAATCGATCAAATCGCCCGTCACCACGATGATATCCGGCGCTGCGTCTTTGAGCTTTGCGATCAAGCGCTGCTGCTGTTTTCCAAAGCGGGTATTGTGTAGATCCGAAAGCTGTGCAATGGCAAACCCGTCAAACGCATCAGGAATGCGGGCGTCCTCTATAAAAAAGCGAGTTGTGCCGATGGCCGTATTGCCCCGATAAAGCCATACGCCCGCAAGGGCAAGCAGCGCCGCGATGCACAGCATACGAAAAACCGGCCTGTATCGGTTCACTTTGCAGTCTTGCCGGCCTTTTTGATTGGATGCCGGATCACGGTTTTGCGTTTTGCCGCGTCGCCCTTTCTGGGATCGGACAAATAGATCTCGTGATGCAGCCTTGCATCCGTCATATCGTTCACATAGCCTTGCTTTCGGAGGTAATCGTCCATCAGCGCTACGGTGGCCGGTTCGTCGTCAAAGCTGCCGATGTGCATGATCTGCACGCACAAGCCTTCCTCAATCGTAAGATACTCCGCCTTGGAGCAATCCATTTTCTTTTTTCTTTCCGCCTCCGCCACAGCCCAAGCGAAATCCGCCTCGGTAATAAAGTCGGGGAGGCGTATCACGGATATCCAGTTGAATTTCTCCTTGCTGGCGTAATCCACGCCGTCCATGCCCTCCTGCCACCAAAAACCCTCCAGCGGCGGCACGACGTAATCAAAATACCCGTCGATCTTATGGTCGCCCTTATAGCTCATTTTCAGCGTATAAGCTATGGCATACAAAACGCCCACCGCCTGCTGATACGCGCCGCCCTCCTCGTTGGGATTGCCGCTGCCGCGCACGGCGATATAGCGCATGACGGGCACCTCTACGATCTCCGGCTTGTTTTTCGGCTGATAGAATTCTTTGTATTCTTTTTTATAATCAAATGCCATCGTTTTCTTCCTGCGCTTTCCCTTCCTCCATCTCCTCCGGCTTGGATATCGCAAGGATACCCGACATAAGGGAGGCCATGTATTTGACGGTTTCCGCTATCTGCTGCGCGCTGCTTGCGATCGCCGCCTTGTCGTCAAGCTGGGTCTGCATAAGCTCGGCAAGGCCGGCGATGGCGTCCATGGGCGTACGCATCTGCTGCGACATGCGGGAAAGGAAGTCGCTCTTGGCCTCGTTCGCCTGCTGCGCAAGGGAAAGCTGCGCCTCCGCGTCCCGCAGCTTGAGCTGCCCCTGCTTTTGCGCGGTGATATCGACAAAGGTGATGACGCTGCCGAGTATTTTATTATCCGTCGTGCGGAAGGGGACGATGCGCATAAAGAAGGTCTTGCCCCGGCGCGTGAGCACCTCGCGTTCCTCCGCCGCAAGCGTCTCAATGACGGTATGGCACAGATCGGAAATGTTCAATTCCGGGAAGTGATAGGAAATAAAGTCGATGGGGCGGCCGATATCCTGATCCAGCACATTGAACTCCGTCGCCACATAATTGGTAAAGCGGCGAAGGTTCAGCTTGCTGTCCACAAAGATGATGCCGATCAGCGTCGTAGCCAGGAAGTTCGTAATATCGTCGCTCATTTCCGCAAGCTCCGTCAGCTTCAGCTGATATTCGGAGTTCACGGTATACAGCTCCTCATTGACGGACTGCAATTCCTCGTTGGAGCTTTGCAGCTCCTCGTTGGCGGTCAGCAGCTCCTCGTTGGACGCCTGCAATTCCTCGTTGACACATTCCTGCTCGGTCACGCTCCTGGTCAGCCTGTCATGCACCTTGGTCAGCTCCTGCTCCAGATCCGTGATGCGCTGCGCCGCCATGTGATTGATATCATAGGGCGTGGATTCGGGAATGGCCTCGCTTTGCTTGACCTCGGCAAAGACCAGCGCATACAGCCTGTCCGCCTCCTCCTTAGGTCTGCTGATGGGCAGCGCTGTAAGATTGAGCACGCCCGCGTACATATCGCCCGAAAAGTGGATGCCCGTATACTGCACCATCTTCTGTTTTTCACGAGCCTCCTTCAACGCGGTCGAAACGGGAATACGGAGCGACTCCTCAATGATATCGAAAAGCGCGCTTGTCACCCGGCCGACGGGGAAGGAAATATAGTTCTTGCTGTTGCCGTATACATAGACCAGCTCGTTCTTCTCGTTGACGACGAGACAGGCCGGCATAAAGCGTTCCAAAAGCTCCGTATTGATCGCCATCTGATCGGATATGTTCTCCTGCCCGGCGCCATCCCGTCCGCCGGCGGAGGGTGGCTCGGGATCCATATAGGCTTCGTCGTCGATCATGTTTTGCAGGTAAGGCACCGCCTTGGCGCCGGGTATTTTCACCTTGCTGTGATGGGTGAATATCTTTGCCATGGCGTCCACGACGGGGAACACCTCCGTATAGGTGCCCACCGCCTCGGATTTACCAAGGAACAGATAGCCGCCGTCCTTGAGGGCTGCATGGAAAATGGAAAACAGATCCTTTTGCAGCACAGGCTGGAAATAGATCATCAGATTGCGGCAGGAGATCAGGTCAAGGCGAGCAAAGGGCGGATCCTGAATGACGTTGTGCGGCGAGAAGATCAGCATCTTGCGCACGTCCCGGTTGATGGTGTAATTATTGCCCTTGCGGGAGAAATAGCGGCTGAGCCTTGCCGTGGAAACAGAGCTTGCGATGCTGGTACCGTACACGCCCTTACCCGCGGTAGCCACCGCTTCGGCGTCCAGATCGGTCGCAAATATCTTGACCTCGCGCCTAAGCTTCAGCGTTTCCATGACCTCGCAGAAAAGGATGGCGATGGAATACGCCTCCTCGCCTGTGGAGCAGCCCGCGACCCATACGCGAATAGGCTCCTCTTCCTTGCTGTTCGCCACGATATTGGTGACTGCCTTTTCCTTTAAGCACTCAAAAAATTCCGGCTCCCTAAAGAAGTTCGTAACGCCGATGAGCACTTCCTTGGCCAGTATCTTCGCCTCATCCGGCCGTTCGCCAAGATAGTCCACATAGTCGGCAAGCGTTTCCTTGCGCGCGAGCAGCATCCGCCGCTCGACCCTGCGCAGCAGCGTCGCCCTTTTATAATGGGTAAAGTTGATGTCGCTGGCTTTTCTAAGCGCATAATAGATGCGACCCATCAGCTCATCATCGATCTCCCGCTCCGTCTTGTCATGCAGGTTACCCCCTTTGGCAGCAAGAGACACATGCTCAAGCTCCAAAGCAATCTCCTCGGGCGTACCAAGGAAATCCACCAGCCCCGTACGCACAGCGCTCTTTGGCATGCCGTCAAACTTGGAATTTTCCGGGCTTTGGACGATGACCATGCCATCGTTTTCCTTGATGCTCTTGATGCCGTTGGTGCCGTCCGAGCCGGTGCCCGAAAGCACGACGGCGATCGCGTTGGCGCCGACATTTTCAGCCAAGGATCGGAAAAAGGTATCGATGGGAAGATGCAGCTCGCCGCTTTTCTGTTCGTCAAGGCACAGACTCCCATCCGAGATGTACAAGGTCTTGCGCGGCGGGATCACATAAACGCAATCCGGATTGATCGCCATGTGATCCTCCGCCTGAATGACGGGCATGGAGGTGTTCTTGGAGAGGATTTCGCTCAACAGGCTTTTGTAATCCGGCGAAAGATGCTGAATCAAAACATAGGAAAAGCCAAGATCGGCCGGCAGCGCCGTCAAGAGGTTCTGCAAGGCTTCCAGCCCGCCCGCGGACGCGCCGATGCCTACGATAAAAGGCTCATCCTGCTTTTTTGCCGCCTTGACCAGCGAACTGTCCTTATCCATTGTTTCCACCTCTCTAAATCTCAAAACTTTCTTTGGTATAAATGATGTACACCTATGTAACAAGTAGGCACAAGCATGTGCGCATGCATTTTTGTATATAGAACAAGCAATTTTACTATGTTTATATTATATAGTGATTTTTGCATGAATTCAACAGGCAATATGCGACGCCGCGCGCTTTATCCCGTCCCGCCCTTATGCTATAATCGGTATGCACGACAACCAAACGCGGAGGATGGAAGCATGGAACAAGAAACGTTGCGAATCAACGGCATACCGGCCGTCGTCTACGGCAGCGAGGCGGACGGCGTTTTCCTTTTTGTGCACGGAAAGAACGGCAATAAGGAGGAGGCGGAGGATTTCGCCCAAAGCGTCTCAAACAAAGACTGGCAGGTGCTTGGCGTGGATCTGCCGGAGCACGGCGCGCGCCAGGCGGAAAAGGACACGCTCAAGCCGTGGCTGGTCATCCCGGAGCTGCGGGGCGTGATGCAATACGCAAAACAGCGCTGGCAAAGGATAGGCTTAAGAGCCAACAGCATCGGCGCATGGTTCAGCATGCTAAGCTTTGCGGGAGAAGCGCTCGAAAGGTGTCTGTTCGTTTCGCCTATTCTTGATATGGAGCGGTTGATCATCGACATGACGGGCTGGGCCGGCGTATCCGAAGCGCAGCTTCAGGAACAGGGCGAGATCGGTACTTCTTTCGGCGAAACGCTGTCATGGCGGTATCTGGAGTTTGCCCGGCAGCATCCGATTGCGGATTGGAACGCCCCCACGGCGATACTGTATGCCGGCAAAGATACCCTTACCGCCAGAGAAACCGCAGAAGCCTTCGCAAAGCGTTTTCATTGCGATCTTTCCATCATGGAAAACGGCGAGCACTGGTTCCACACGCCGGAACAGATGGAGGTTTTGCATAGCTGGACGGACGCGCAGATCAGCCGTATCCCGAAAAGCACACCGGCAGAAGCGGAAAACGTCACGCTGCGATTTGCAGCCGCTGCGGACAGCGCGGCGCTGCGCGACATTTACGCGCAATATATCGACACGACCATCACATTTGAATACGCATTGCCGACGGAAGCGGAATTCGCAAGGCGCATAGACGACGTCATGGCCTGTTACCCGTATCTCGTGTGCGAGCAAGCCGGAAAGGTCATAGGCTACGCCTACGCGCACAGGCACAGGGAGCGGGAAGCGTATCAATGGAACGCGGAGCTGTCCGTCTATCTCGCCCCCTCCCATAGAGGCAAGGGACTTGGCAAAATGCTCTTTCACGCCCTGCTCGGGCTGCTGCGGCTGCAAGGCGTCAAGACGGTCTACAGCGGCGTCGCCATGCCGAATGAAGCAAGCGAAGGGCTGCATGCAAGCATGGGCTTTTCCCGCCTGGGCACCTACCACAATACCGGCTATAAATGCGGCGGGTGGCACGACGTCACATGGTTTGAAAAGCAGCTCAACGCCCTCGATGCGTCCCCTGCGCCCATCCTGCCCATAAACGAGCTTTCAGTGGCGGCGGTAGGCGCCGTTTTGGAGAGCGCCGCGCGCGGCGGCGCAAGCGCTCACTTGAGCAAATAAATGGAGCCTTCCTTCCGGCAATTTATTTTCTGATAGTAGGCGTCATTGCCTGACATAACATAAACGGGACGATCCGGATACGCCTGCTGCAAGCACCGCATCAGTTTTTCGCCAAGGCCGTTCCCGCGGTATTTTTCGTTTACCAACAGGTCGCAGACATAGATGAACAGCGCGTCCGCAAGCGAGCGGGAATAGCCGCACACCTTACCGTCCGCCAAGGCGAGATAGGTGATGGAATCCGCAAAAGATTTTCTATATCGCGCGGCGTTGGGTTCCTCCCAGTATATCCTCCAATCCTCCCCTTCTTGCCTGATAAGCTCCATAAGTTCGTCCTCATAGCAAGGAGCATACTCGATGATCTCAAACACTGTCTTACCCTCCATGTAGCATATGCGCCGCTTATGCTTGATCGGCTTCTGAAAAAAATTTGCAGGAATGCATGGCCTGTGCTATACTGTTCTTGACCACTTTTGATTTGATAGTTTGCCTCATATACTGCCATCTCAAAGGGGATCATGATTGGAGGCGACCATGCCTGATACCATCCATGATCCTGCTAAAGATGAGCAGGATATCCAAGGCTCTCAAGCTGATAACCAAACTTCCCTGGCCGTTGAAGTCGCCCTTTCCTATGTCGAATATTCCAAGGACGTCGTGAAAGCCGCCGGCAAACAGGTGCAAGACGCGCGGCAGAGTATCGTTTCCGCGCGCGAATACCTCAAAAACATCGAAGCGGGACGCAGACGCCTGCCCGAGAATCAAGAGAACATAAAGGACGACTGATCCTTCGCCCGACAAGGCGTCAACAGAACCGGCGCGCTGCCTCGCTCCGGTTCTGTTCCTATTGCCGCAGGATGCTAGGCAGGCTGAATGATATGCGCTTGAAATAAAGCCTCAAAGGTGTTTGCCGCGCCGCCGTGCTCGACGATCTTTCCGTTTTGCACCTTATCGACGTCAACGCCGGTAATGGTCAATCTCTTGTTCGTGGGCTTCATCCCCAGCCATTCGCCCTGATGCGTGCCCTCCATGATGAATTCGGAGATCACATAATCGCCGTCATGATATTGGCGAATGATCCGCATGGTGTAATCCGGGTAGGTCTTTTTCACGTCGATCAAATGCTGCTTCATCCCCTCGAGACCAAGCAGGACAGTCTGTTCCCCTATCCGCAGTACGCAATCCTCCGCTATATAAGCGGCCACCTCGTCAAGCAAATGCTCCGACACGACCCTTTCATAGAAATATCGCACAGCTTCCTTATCGCTCATTTTATCTAGCTCCTATTTATTTCATCTTAATAATCCGGCATAACCCGGCCGTTTAATAGCCCGGCCATCCGCGCACCATATTCTCATAGCAGGAGGTTCCAATGCGGATGCACGCAAACGCCGCCAAAAGAAGCAGCAACACGAGCAGCACGCCCTTCCATCGGCTATCCATATTTCTCACCCCCTAATCCCAGCCCGTCAGCGCATGCAGCCAGTTTTCCACCTCCGGAAATATATGGATAACGGCTATGGCAGCTGCGGCCAAAACGATCAATGCTATGAGTATCATAACGGATTTCCTCATCCGAAGCGCCTCCTAAATGCAGATCGGCGGCGCTGTTACCCGCTGCCCTTTGGGCATTATACCACAAGGAATACAAACGGGCTACATGCCGTGATCCTTTATTGGGGCCGGCAATGATGGTGCACGGCAATGCACCCCTTTGCATTTAGGGGTGCATTGGTTGGTATGCTATGCGATCCTTCGTGCGATCACTTTCGCTTGACAGGATAGCAGACCTCGGTCACGAGCTCGTCGGGATTCTGCGTTTGCGCGGGGCTGACGTGGTAGATGCAGAACATGGGGCCGTTAAACGCATAGCCGTTGTCGTTCACCCAGTTGGCTACCGCATGGTTTACGGCGTTGAGCTGGTCATAGCTTCCCTTATAGGTGGCGGAGGCAACCTCGATGGGAGAAACGGTCTTGAACACCACATGCTCGGTGTTCTCATAGCGTCCCTTTACCATGACCTGAATCTCCACATCCACATCGTTCTCTTTGTAACCCTCGTCGTGAAAAACGGCAGCGCTGCAGCAGTTTTCCGCAAACTGCATCTTAAGCTGCTCCGTTTCCGACATCATCGTGTTCCAAAGAAGCTGCTCATGGCTGTAGGAGGGTATGATCTGGCGGACGCTTGCGACATAGCGCTCCGGCATGGTTTTCAATGATACGTTGTAATTCATAGCAGTTTTATCCTTTCTCAGCCGTTCTATGGCCGTTTCAAGGAGCAGCAGACGTTGCTTCGTTTCCTCGGCCTCCGCTTGCAGTTCCATATGCTTTACCGTCAGGAATTCGGCGAGCGCGTGCGGATCGTTATAGCATTGCAGTATCTCGCCGATCGCAGCAAGGCCGAAGCCCATATCCCGCAGGGAGGCGATCCGTCCGGCGACAGGAAGCTGATCCTCCGCGTAGTAGCGGTAGCCTGTAAAACCGTCTGTTGCTTTGGGTATAAGCAGACCCATTTCATCGTAATGCCGAAGCATCCGTATGCTGATCCTTGAAAGTCTTGAAAAATCACCTATTTTTAGCATTCTTTTTCCTCACATATATGTGTTTTTTGAGCTCGCTATCAGTATAAAGTCTGTCACAGTGGTAGAGTCAATAGGCGGATGAAAAATATTTCTTCCGCCCGAAACGAAAAGTATTATGGGTGGGCAAACGTAAGCCCTGCGCCACACACAGTAATAAGGCACATCATTTTTCAAACAGAATGGGTAAGCCCTCCGCACATATAGGAAATGCGGTTTCCAAGGGATTATCGCGTTGATGCTGTATGTGTAAATGCGGCTCTGATGTGGTTCCGGAGTTGCCGACCTTGCCAATCACCTGACCTTGCTTAACATGGTCTCCTATCTTTACCGATATGCTGTCCTGCTGCAAATGCGCTAAAATGAGATATGTGCCGGTAGTATCTATTTCAATAAATATGTAGTTGCCTAAAGCGCTGCTAAACGCATCCGTGTTCGGGATGATATCCGGTTCTTTGTTTTCCAAACCAATGACCGTTCCCGAAATCGGCGCAGCAATATCACAGCTGAAAATTCCATAATCATCCAAATTCTCACTGCCAATATCATATGGATTTTTCAATATGTCATATGCATAGCACTCTGAAGGCCACATAGCATGCGTTTTATATCCTTTCCCGCCAAATAGCACTGCATCTTCAACCGGCAGGGTCATTGCAACAGCGTCGTTTGGATTCGCATGCGTTGGGTACGTCACCGGGGAGACGCCGATTAAAACGGTAATCGGCAACGCAATAAGGAGTAAAACAACAGTAAAAGCAATATTCCAAAGAACATTTTTCTTTTTATGCAACGCGATCATGAAAACAGGCACTTGAACCAGCAATGTGATGATTGCCGCGGGCGCAAGAATACATACCGCAATATTCCAAGCATAAGCACCGGCTTGACCGCCGACAAACCAAATGCAGCCTGTACAAACACAAGCAACTGCGCACAGAAATACCGTTGCGGTTTTTTTCATCGTTTCACTCCGTAAAACATTCCCAATTCCCTTACATTTTCCGATTTTTCGATTTGCCTATGCCGCACAAGCGAACGCACCCCTTGCATGCCGAAGTGCACACCCGCTGCTGGCGGCTGCTTTTGTTTGCACTTTTTCTATTGATCCGCTAAAAAATCCAATATCAATTCCGCGATCTTCTTTTTGTGTACGATATAACTCCCGTGTCCATGCATACGCATGATGCGCATGCTGCTCCCGGGTATGTTCGCAGCGATAAACGCCGTATCGGCACGCTTGACCATATCGTGCCCGCCTGCCAGCACGAGCGTAGGCGCCTTGATCCGCTGCAGCATTTCGCCCGTAATGTGCGGTTCTCGCAGCATCATATCCATCTTGGCGTCGTGCAGGCGCCCGTTCAGGCGCACAAAGAACCTTCTCCACCCGTCCCGTATCCCTTGCGGGCTGGTATTCGCCCCGCTCACGATCAATGCGGACAAAAGCGACGGATCGTCGCAGGCGAGCAGCAGCCCTATGATGCCACCATCGCTAAAGCCGTACAAAGCCGGCTTCACAAGCCCCAATGCAGCGATAAAGCAGCGCACATCCTCCTTCATGTCGTCGTAATGATAACACGCGGCTGCATCGCTCAAGCCGTGACCGCGGCTGTCTATCGCGTAGACCGTGTATCGCGCGGACAGCAAGGGGATCGCCTTGTCGAATATCCTATGCGTTTCGCCATTGCCGTGCAGCAGGATAAGCGGCCTGCCCGCGCCGCATGTCTCATAATACAAATTGATTCCGTTAACGTTTATTTTCATTCGCTTTTCTTGCGCATAGCAGAGACCTGCTCCATTTTTCCACGGGGCACCACGGAAAACACGTTTCGGTATGATATATGTCAGGTAAAAAGATAGACCTGATCGATCAGGGTCGGTTTTCGGGCCAAACGAATCCGCTTGCATCAGCTGCGGCGCAAACTACCACATGAACCAAAAACGGCGGCCGCAGTTCTGGCACTCGTACTCATGGAAATCCCCATGTCGGCAGCGTCGATGCGGTCGAAATCAGTAGACCCGCAAAATTGGCAAGGATGGTAGGAGCCGACGCCGGGTTCATACTCGCCCTCCCCCTCGCCGCCAGACACCTGCCGGAGCGCTTCCTCGATCATGGGGTCAATGGTTTTTTCAGTATCCCTGCTGTGCCTCCTTCCGTTCACTTTACTTTGTATCAGGGCAAGGGGGCTACGATCCCCTGACGATCCCCGGAGGTTTATCCACAGCCCCGGCTACGGAATAAACGGTACGGCGAGGGCACAGAACCGGCAGCCGCAGCTCTGGCACTCGTACAGCCAGAGATCCCCGCCGACGACCTGGAGGATGTTGAAATGATTATCTCCGCATTTTTTGCATCGTCGGGCGAGTTTGAAGTTGGGGTCATAATCGACCTCGCCCTCGCCGGCGGCCACCTGCTGGAGCGCTTCCTCGATCAAGGGGTTGATGTTTTTTTCAGTATCCATGCTGTGCCTCCTTCCGATCGCTTTGTTTTGTACCCTTTGTTGGGCGCCGCCCGCTCAAGAATACCGGTAGGTTACCATAACGTCCGTGCTGCCGCAGAACGGGCAGACTTCTTCCTTCGTGATGGCTGGCATGCCGCAGGATCGGCACTCGATCTCAAAGAACCCGTTCGCCTCGTAGCCGCCGCCTACCCTGTTAAGATACTCGTCCACCAGCTTTTGTTTTTCCGGGGGAATGTTGTTGATGTCCACTCGTTCCATGCTGCGTACCTCCTGCTCTTTTATTCTTTTATACGTTTCAGCATACCAGATGTTAGGAGAAAAATATATAGTTTTAAACAGATCAAAACCGATTTTATCCGGGCTTTTGGCTTGGCTAAAGACCACCATCTTACGCCCTTATTCTGCGCCTTATGACAAGCCCGATCCCCGCAGCCATCGCCATGATCGCCCATGCCAGCGGCATGCTTCCCGTAGCGGGCACATTCATGATCGCCGTGACCGCCATTGTAAAGGGTGTTGTAAAGCTCCCCGTATACTGCCCGTCGGTGAACTGCACGCGGATGGCGTGCGCGCCGTCTTTCAGCGTGGCAAGATAGGCGGGCGTAAACGCGATGATGGTGCTGCCGCAGTCCACGGAATAATCGCTGTCTTTTCTAAGCTGCACGCCGTCCACGCTGACGCTGGTAAGCTTCGCGCAATCCGCCTGCACGGTGAGCGTGCTGCCGTTCCATTGGCCGGAGTACGCGTTGCCCGTGTAGGCGACGCCGCCCGCTATGCTGCTGCCGCTGCGGGAGGGCGGCGTATCCGCATATGTCGCCGTCACCGTGACCGCGCCCGCTGGCATGGCGAAGGTGGTCTGGCTGGCGGTTTTGTCCGCAAAGACAACACCATCTCTGTTCGCTGTCCATTTCTCGAATTGCTTTCCGGCTGCGGGTGCGTCCGCCGTGATGCTCACGCTCTCGCCCGCGGTATACGCGCCGCCGCCCGTGCCGTTTATGACTGTGACGGTATAGGTTGTGGGCGGCGCGGGCGTCACCGTCACGATAGCCGTCGCGGTTTTGCTGCTGTCGCCCTGATCGGTAACCTTTAGCGTATAGGTCGTGGTCGCCGTGGGCGAAACCGTCACCTTCTGCGTCGTGTTCGTCAGTCCGCCGCCACTCCATGCGTAGGTATATTCACCCGTGCCGCCCGTCGCGTTGGCGGTAAGCTCCGTGCTCTGCCCCGCTAAGATGGACAGACCCGGATCGCCAGTTACATTGACGCTCAACCCGCCGTTGACCACAAACGTAGGAGAGAACGTCGCGCTGCCGCCCTGCGTGGTGGATACGGTGATCGCGCCCGCGTATGTGCCCGCGCCAAGTCCGAGTTCCGGCTGCACGCTGAAATCGCGCGTCGCGTTGGGCGCGAGCGGGTCGCTCCAGTTGTCCGGCGTTGTGACCTCGTAGCCGGTGCTGGCGGTGGGGCTGTTCAGCGTCACCGCGCTGTTGCCGTCGTTTTTGACCGTCACCGTCTCTTTTGCGGGGCGGGTTAAATAGCCCTGCGACTTTGTGCCGAAATCCTTGTTGGTCGGGCTTAGGCTAATGATATAGGTCGGCGTCTCCACCGACAGGGTCACAGCCGATGTGACGCTGGAGAGGGTATACCCGCTGCCGCTTTGTGCAAGCGTGCCCGTTCCGCTCTCGAGGATTACGATATAGCCCGTGTTGGGCGTGATGGAGAGCATGCCGATGCTGTCCCGTACCCAGTTTTCACCTGCGGGCGGCATCCCGGCGCCCGCAGGGTTGGTGATGTCGATGGTGGAGACGTTTGCCGCGCCGTTGATCGTCACCTTGTAGTATTCATATACCGTGCCACCATCGTTGTCCACCCTGCCGCCGAAATTATGGACCGTGCCGCCGGATGCGTTTCTCAAGACCTCGCCAAAGTTGGTTGTCACCGTGCCGTTGTTGGTCTCCACCCTGCCAAAGACTTCGTTTTCCGTCACCGTGCCGTTGTTGGTCGTCACCTCGTTGTCGTTTTCCGTGATCCTGCCGTCGGATGCGTTGGTCGTCACCGTACCATTGTTGGCGTCGATCGTGCCGTTGTTGATCTCCACCTTGTTGTCGTTGCCCGCGATCCTGCCGTCGGATGCGTTGGTCGTCACCGTACCACTGTTGGTGTTGATCTTGCCGTTGTTGGTCTCCACCGTGCCTTCAGCAAAGTTGAGCCCTACCGTGCCGCGGGACGCGTTGATCTTTACCATTTTACGGTTGTTCTGCACGCTGCTGTTGTTGGTCGTCACCGTGCCACGATTGTCCGTCACCGTGCCGTTGTTGGTCGTCACCGTGCCAAAATTGGTATCGATCGTGACGTCGTTGGTCGGCATGGTGTTCTCCGCCGGATTATCCGCCGCCAGCGCCGTCGCGGGCAGCAGCAGGCAAAGCGCCATCGCCGCCGTGAGCAGCGCCGCCAAAAGCCTTTTTCTTTCAGAGGACATGCCCCTGTCGCCTTGCATCCATTCTCCTTGTTTCATGCTCTACCTCCCGCTTCGTATCCGATCTGTAACCCGCAAGCCTTGTGCACATACTATTCCGTATATAGTTTACCATAAAATTGCAGCTTCTGCATTATCATTTACGCGAAAGGATGTGACGTGCCGGGATACCACGGTTGCGTGAGCTTAGAAATGCACCCCCTTATGGTTTGGGGGTGATGGACACGAGGGGAGTCAACTCTTTGTATCTGTACAAGTAGAATGCAAAAAACTAATTACGATCAGACGGGGGACAAATGTAAACGATAACCCCATAAATGCAAACGATAGC
>JAUNJX010000043.1 GCA_030533005.1 Clostridia bacterium
AAAGTCGCAAGCGGCTGATGGATATCGCGGTGGAAAATCTACAGGCGTACCTGAACGGCACGCCCGTCAATGTGGTGAACGGATAGGCGTGGGATAAAAAGCATGTATATAGAGAAACAAGAGGCTGAAAAGCTGCAAAGCCTGTGCAGGCGCTTCCGCATCGATGTGCTGGACGTGCTGCATGAAAAGCAGACGGGGCATCCCGGCGGGTCGCTTTCGGTCTGCGAGATATTGACGACCCTGTATTTTCACACGGCAAAGCTGGATCCCGCGCATCCCGATTGGCCGGAGCGGGATCGCATCGTGCTCTCTAAGGGGCACGCGGCGCCCATGCTCTATCGGGTATTGGCGGAAAGGGGTTATTTCCCCGTTGCACAGATGCATACGCTGCGGGATTTTGACACCCGGCTTCAGGGTCATCCCTGCGCCCTGACCACCCCGGGCGTGGAAATTTCCACAGGTCCATTGGGCATCGGCTTGGCCGCCTCCTTGGGCATCGCCCTTTCCCTCAAGCTGGACGGCAGCAAGGCGCGTGTTTACGCGGTGCTGGGCGACGGCGAGCTGGATGAGGGCGGCGTATGGGAGGCCGTTATGGCGGCGGCGAAATACAAGGCGGACAACCTCACCGCCATCGTGGATTGGAACGGCGTGCAGCTGGACGGCGCCAATGACGATATCATGCCGCTGGGCGACCTGCGGGCGAAATTTGCGGCCTTTGGCTGGCATGTGGCGGAATGTGACGGGCACGACGTAAGCGGCCTCTGCGAAGCCTATGATAAGGCGCGCTGCGAAGGCAAGCCCTCCGTGGTGCTGGCGCATACAATTAAGGGCAAGGGCGTGAGCTTTATGGAGGGCAGGAACGCGTGGCACGGCAAGGCTATCGGCGACGCGGAATTTGCCCAGGCGATGAAGGAACTGGGGGTGGAAGCATGACAAAGCCTATTCGTGAAGCCTACGGCGCGGCGCTGGTCAAATACGGAAAAGGGGACGATCGCGTCGTGGTGCTGGATGCGGACGTGAGCAGCTCTACCAAATCCGGCATCTTTCAGGCGGCCTGTCCGGAACGCTTCTTTAACTGCGGCGTCGCCGAGGCGGATATGGTCGGCATAGCGGCCGGCATGGCGGCCAACGGCAAGATACCCTTCGTCAACACCTTCGGCGTGTTTTTGTGCAGCCTTGGCCTGGCGTCGATTCGGGCGCTGTGCTCCTATTCCAAGCTTCCCGTCAAGCTGATGGGCGCCTATGGCGGCCTGTCCGACGCATTTGACGGGCCCAGCCACCATTCCATAGACGATATCTCGATTATGCGGGCGCTGCCCAACATGGAGGTGTATGTGGCCAGCGACGCGGTGCAGACGGACTGGCTCGTCAAGAACGCGATCGAGCGGGACAAGCCCATGTACATTCGCCTTTCAAGGGAAGCCTTCCCCGATCTTTACGCGGAGGGGACTGTCTTTGAAGCGGGCAGGGGAAAGATCGTGCGGGAGGGCTGCGACGCTGCGGTTATCGCCTGCGGGCTGATGGTCGGCAACGCGCTCGCCGCGGCGGAAATGCTCCAGGGGGAGGGCATATCCCTTCGGGTCGTGGATATGATGTGCATAAAGCCCTTGGATGAAGCTTTGGTGCTTCGCTGCGCCAAGGAGACGGGGGCTGTGATCACGGCGGAGGAGCACACGATGTACGGCGGCCTGGGCGGCACGGTGTGTGAGGCGCTGTGCAGGGGCGACGCAAGGGTGCCCGTCGGCACCGTTGCGCTTATGGATACGCACGCGGAATGCGGGCCCTATAAAACGCTGCAATCGGCCTACGGGCTGGACGCTGCGGCCATCGCAAAAGAGGTGCGCGCAACGATAGCGAAAAAATAAACGAAAGTCTCAGCTGTATTCTGCAACCATTGGGGCACGGCGCTGTTGCGCGCCGTGCCCCAAGCTTATCCGTACACCCTTGCCATCACCCGCAGCTTGCCCCGCCGGGTGGCGCGCTCCGGCCCAAGGTACGCTACGCGCCCCACGCCGCGAAGGGAGAGGATGTCCCCCTCCTTTAAATCGGCGGACGCCGAAAAGCTCTGCTTGCCGTTGATGAACAGACGACCCTCCGAGACGGCGCTTTTGCTCTGCTCCCTCGAAAGGTGAAAGGCGGCGGAGAGCAGCGCGTCCGCGCGGAGGGAGGCGACCACGAGCGACACGGGCTCCGGCTCCGCCGTGCCCGCCGGCGCTTGGGCATAGGCGCAATTGACGGCGGTGCGCTTGACGCGATCAAGATTTTGCAGGATGAAATCCGCCATATCCGCAAGGCAGAACAGATACCCGGCGTTTTCGACCACGAGGATATCGCCCATGGTCTCCCGCTTGACGCCAAGGTTCATCAGCGCCCCCAGAAAATCCCGGTGCGTCAATTCGTCCGCGAATTTCTGCTGCTTGGGGCGGATGCCGATGCACGCGACATAGCTTTGGGGGTCAGCCTCCTCGCCGAACACCGCGATCACCCGCTCTGCCCCTTCGTAGCCGCCAAAAAAGGCGCAGGGCAGGGGCAAGCGCAGCGTGCGCAGCGCGCTCTGCTCGCTCACGGTCATAAAATCCGTATGAAAGGCGCGCCCCGTCTGCGCCGCGCGCAGCGAAAGCTCCATGGCGCGCTTTAGGAAAAGCTCTTGGTCTCGATCTCCCATATGTGGTAGCGTCCCCCGTTTCCGGCATTGTTCTTTTCTAAAAGCGCCGTAAGCTCACCTTCCACCTGCTCAAGCTCCGCGATGAACGCGCGGGCGCTTACGCGAAGCGCGCCCTTGCCCATGATGATGAGTTGCTCCAGCGCGTCGGACGTGGCGACCCGCACCTCGACGTTCTGCCCTTCCAGGAGCTTGGCGACCTTCTCGATATACACGTCCGCGATCTCCGCCTCCCGCGTATACACCACATACATGCCGCCGACCTGCTCGATGTGCTCCACCCCGCCCGCGACCTTGTACGCGTCGAATACGAGTATGAGGTTACAGCCCCTAAGCGCCTGATAGTTGACCAGCGACGCGATGAGCAGCTCCCGCGCCGTGGCGATGTGCGCCTTGGCGGCAGCTTGCAGCCGCTCCCACGCGAACAGGATGTTGTAGCCGTCCACCAAGATGTACTTTCGTTCCGGCGGCAGGCTCATGAGCAATGTGGGCGTATCTGCGGGCGGCGCCTTGCGCCGCTCGTAGAGGGCGGAGGTATCCTTCACGGGGCCATAGGTGCGCTCAAAGATGGCCCTTAGCTCCGCGTCCAGATCGGCATTCGCCGCGCGCGGCCGCGTGATGGGTGTTTCGGACTTTTTTTCGATGGCTTCGGCGCGCTGCGCCTTCATGTGCGCTGCCACCTCGTTCCATTTGACGGTGAAGCCCGCGCCGCCCGCGCAAAAGACGGAATCCGGCGTGTGGCGAAGGTCGGCCTCCGGGTCGTAGGCGGCGGCCGCGATCACCTCGTCCGCGTTGTGGCAGGGGCGGTAATCGCCGGGGGAAAGCGCAAGCCGGCCTAGCCCGTGCGTATAGGCGGTAAGCTCGCGCATGTAATCGCCCGCGGCGGAAACGGGCAGAACGCCCGTGAGCACCGCTTCCGCGTCCGAAAGCTCCGGCGCGTCGAGCTCGCCGCACATGCGGCGGATATCCGTCATGGCGCGGCCGAGATTTTCGGCGGGCAGGGAGAGGGAAAAACGATAATAGGGTTCGAGCAGCACGCTTTGCGCCTGCATGAGCCCCTGCCGCACAGCGCGGTAGGTGGCCTGCCTGAAATCGCCCCCCTCGGTGTGCTTGAGGTGCGCCTTGCCATACGTCAGGGTGATCAAAAGGTCGGTGACGGGCGCGCCGGTGAGAACGCCGCGATGCACCCGCTCCGCAAGATGGGTGAGAATCAAACGCTGCCAGTTTTGCGAAAGCACGTCGCTGCTGACCTCGCTGCGAAATTGCAGGCCGCTTCCGCGCGGCGCGGGGGACAGGCGCAGCTCCACATGCGCGTAGTGGCGAAGCGGCTCAAAGTGCCCTATGCCCATGACGGTATTCTCAATGGTCTCCCGGTAGAGGACGCGGCCGGTGCCAAAGGAGATTGCAAGGCCGTAACGCTCCATCGCCCGCTGTATCACAACCTCCGCTTGCAGCTGCCCCATGAGGGCGGCGCGCAGCTCCCCCGTTTCCTCGTCGCTTTGTATTTGCAGCAGCGGCTCCTCCTCGGATAAACGCTTGAGCTTTTGCAGCGCGTCCGCCTTGTTGACGGCCTCGGGCAGCCGGATGGCGTAGCTGATGACGGGGGTGAGCACGGGGAGCGCTGCGTCCATCTCAAAGCCCAGACCCTCGCCCGCGTAGGTCTTGGTAAGCCCTGTGACGGCGCAGACGCAGCCGGGCGCTGCCTCGCTTAGCGCGGTCACCTTCTGCCCCGAATACAGGCGTATCTCATTGACCTTTTCCGCCCATACCGCGTCCTTTGCGATACCCGCGCGGATGTTGGAAAGCGTATCCTTCACCTTGAGGCAGCCGCCCGTGATCTTGAGCCATGTCAGGCGGTCAGCCCCCTCAAAGGAGACCTTGATGACGCGCGCGCCAAAGAGCGGCTCTATCGGCACGGGGCGGGCAAAACGGCACAAAAGCGCCAGCAATCGCGCTGTGCCCTCGTTTCTAAGCGCTGCGCCGAATACCACGGGGAACAGCGCGCGGTCTTCTATCGCCAATGCGATATCCGCCTCCGGCAGCGTGCCGTCCGTAAGCCAGCTTTCAAGCAGCGCCTCGCTGCTCTCCGCGATCCGCTCCGCGTCTGTTTCATCCGTGGTGAAATCCGCAAAGGAGGCCGCAAAAGCGTCCGAAAGGGAGGCAAGCAGCGCCTCGCGGGGCGGATGGGGCAGGTCTGTTTTGTTGATAAAGACGAATACGGGTATGCGGTGCGATCGCAAAAGCTGCCAGAGGGTGCGCGTGTGCGCCTGAATCCCCTCCGAAGCGCTGATGAGCAGCACCGCCGCGTCCAGCACCGCGAGCGACCGCTCCGCCTCCGCGCCGAAATCCGTGTGCCCCGGCGTATCCAACAGCGTAAATACCGTATCGTGATACGCGAACACGGCGGGCTTTGTCAATACCGTCACGCCGCGCGCGCGTTCGATGCTGTCCGTATCCAGAAAGCTGTCCCGGTGATCGACGCGCCCCTGCCTGCGGATGGCCTTGGCCTCTACAAGCAGGCTTTCGGCCAGCGTGGTCTTTCCCGCGTCCACATGCGCAAGAAGGCCGATCACGATCCTTTTTTGCTGTTGTTCGTTCGTTGTTTCCATACTTATTCATTATACCACAGCCGAAGGGGGCAAAAAAGCGGAAAGCGCCGCGCGAAAAGGGCGTATTTTTGCCGAGACATAACAAAAAAAGATTGTTCTTGCCGAAGTATAAATATTATAGTAGTATAGTTTTGAAAGATTATACATACTGTGCCCTTGCTGGCCATACGCATGGCAGCGCGGCACAGAAGCCGTAAAGCGGGTTTTTTTGCCGATGACAGACGGGAATTTACGCGAAAGGGATCATGCTTGACTAGGAAAGTATTGTACAGCCTTCCAATTATCATACTGATGCTGCTCCTGCTTCCTGCGGGCGGCGCCCTCGCGGCCGAAGGGGTCTTTGAGGTGAAAGGCGCGCCCTATTCCTCTCTTGCGGATGCCATCACGGCTGTCGAAACCGCTGAACAGACCGTCATTCAAGCGAAAAAGCCCTCCACGGCGGATGCGGCGATCATCATTCCCGCGGGGAAGAACATCGTGCTTGACCTCAACGGGCAGACCGTGACGCTTGCGAACGGGACTGTGGCAAACGAGTATGACCTGATCAACAACGGCACGCTCACCATACGCGATACAACGGCGGACAAGCTGGGCGTTTTGACGGGCGGTATAGGCGTTGTTTCCAACACCCGTACCGGAATAATGACAATGGAATCCGGCACGCTTAAAAGCACGTCTGCGGTGGCTAACTATAGCGTCACCGTGAGCAATGCCGGTGAACTCACGGTAGACGGCGGCACGATATACAATCCGGGCTTTCGCGCTATAGACTGCCAAAATTATACGGAGATCAACGGCGGGCTCATCCATACCGAAGGTACGGGGGGCTATAACCGCGCGGCGATCGCCATAACTGTCAGAAACGCCACAGTGGAGCTGCATGGCGGCGAATTACGCGGCGTGCTGTATGGCGTCCAGTTTTTCACAAGGGGATACGGCACATTTGAAATGGACGGCGGTGACATAAACGCCGAAGTAGGCATAGCGCTCAGCAACAACGCGTCAGGCACGGCAACTGCAAGCATTTCGGGCGGCATTATTTCGGCGCCTACTGGCACAGGCATATTCGTTCCGAGCAGTACCGCAACCGTTAACGTCTCCGGCGGCGTCATCAAGGGCAAGAGCGGCGCCGTGGTCTGTGCCGGAACCTTCAACATGACCGGCGGTACGGTGAGCAACGAAACTACACAAAGCAACCCATATAGCGGATATGCGGAGCTTGCCAGAACGTATAGGCGCTCAACGGCCGGCTTGCGCGGCTACGGCGCGCCCATAGAGGTATTCGATCGCAGGGCGGGTGACAAGACATACGGAACGGTAGACGTTTCTGTATCCGGCGGTACGGTAAAGTCCAACGCGTTGGCTCCTTGCTTGGTGTATGTGGATCTCGACAATGACACAACCGTGTCCTCCAGAGGCACGCTGTCCGTCTCCGGCGGCAGCTTCATAAACAGCGGCACGAACGTCTTTGAAGCTTATTATGCCGACGGCAGTAAGTGGGGCGTGCCGACGGCAAATACTTTTCCCGCAGACGCCTTTACGCCCGCTGATCCTTTCGTCTCCGGCGGCGGCTACGCAAAAGACCCGGCGGTAAACTTTCCCGGCTATATTGTTGTCGACACAGCCGTCGGGGAAATGGCCGTCGGATCGGATAAAACCCATCTTCTTGGCAGCGCGCACATCCTTAATACGGTAAGCGCCGCGACGGGCACGGCGGCTGTTAAGCTGACCGCCGGCACGGTGACGGTACCTGCCGCACAAACGCTCACGACCGCTTCCGGCGTCTCATTCGAGGCGGCGGCGGATACGACGCTTGTCAACAGCGGCACGATTACCAATGACGGCAAGCTCATCATCAACGGGACGTTTACCAACGGCGGCACGCTTTCCGGCAGCGGCGTCGTTGCCTTGGGTGCAAGCAAGACCCTTGCCCTCACGGGCGACACGGGCACGCTCAAGGTGCGCGGCACGCATGAGGAGAGCGCGGAGGTGACCATCCTGTCCGGCGTGACGTACGAGACGGACGCGGACGCGAAGCTGATCCCGCCTAAGCCCTTTGCGGTGGGCACAGATACCTATGCCACGCTTGCTGCGGCGATCGACGCGGCGCCCGAGGGCGAACCGACCGTCATTAAGGCCGTTCAGGCGTCCCCGGCAGCTTCTGCGGCGCTCGCCATCCCGGCGGGGAAGAACATCGTGCTCGATTTGAACGGGCAGACCGTGACGCTTGTGGGCGGGACGTCAGGCTATGACCTGACCAACAACGGCACGCTTACCATACGCGACAGCACGACGGACAAGCTGGGTGTTTTGACAGGCGGTAAAGGCGTAATCTTAAACACCGGCGCCATGACGATGGAATCCGGCAAGATCACGAGCTCCTCTGATGTGTCCGGCGGCACCGTTACCGTGACCAACGCCGGCGATCTCACAGTGAATGGCGGTACGGTACACAATCCGACCTATCGGGCTATAGAATGTCAAAACAAAACCGTGATAAACGGCGGCGTAATAGAAGCTGAGGGTGTAACGAATTATACCCGCGCGGCGATTGCGATCACCAACAGGCAAACCGTCGTGCAGCTGCATGGCGGTGAAATACGCGGCATTCGATGCGGCGTTATATTCATGGATTCGGGCAGGCTCGAAATGGACGGCGGCGATATCATCGCGCCGACCATTGGCATTATGTTCAGCAATAACGAGACCGGCACAGGCGAGCTTGTTATGTCGGGCGGCACGGTTACGGCATCCGGCGGCCTCGGCATATACGTTGCCAGAAACAACGCCAAGGCGACTATATCCGGCGGCGTCGTCAAGGGGCGCAACGGCGTTTTGGTCTGCGGCGGCACATTTAACATGACCGGCGGGACGGTGAGCGGCGAGCTTATGACAGGCGCCTATCCGGGGTATGCGTCTATTGCGGACGCCTACAGAGCAGGCCCTAACGCGCTGCCGGCGGGCAACGGTGCGGCAATTCAGGCGTTTGATCGGAGAGCGCCGGGCGGTTCCTATGACTTCGGATCGATCAATATCTCCATAACCGGCGGCACGGTAAAGGCGAACGAAAAGGCGCCGTGTCTGTTGTATGTCGATTTGGATAATATGTCCAATACGGCCAGAGGGACTGTATCCGTATCCGGCGGCAGCTTTGAGGGCAGCGGCACGAACGTCTTTGAAGCGTATGACAGTACAGCGGACTCATGGACGGCAGGTTCCCCCGTCTATACGTCCGCTGATCCCTTCGTATCCGGCGGCAGCTACGCAAAAGACCCGACGGTGAATTTCCCCGGTTATATCGTTGCGAACACACCCGTTGCGCAGATCACAGCCGGTTCGGGCACGACCTATCCTTTGGGCGATGCGTCCATCCTCAAAACGATCAACGACGCAACGGGCTCGACAGCGGTCAAGCTGACTGCGGGCACGCTTACCGTACCCGCCGCGCAGACGCTTGCGCTGGCCTCAGGCGTTTCGCTAGAGGTGGCGGCGGACGCGACGCTCGTCAACAACGGTACGATTGCCCTCAACAGCACGCTCACCGTCAACGGGACGTGCACCAACAGCGGCGCGTTTTCCGGCAGCGGCGTCGTCGCGCTGGGCGCGAGCAAGACCCTTGCCACAACGGGCGGCACAGGCTCGTGCAAGGTGCGCGGCACAAACGCGGATAGCATAGAGGTAACCATGCTTGCGGGCGTGACGTACGCGACGGACGCGGACGCCAAGCTGATCGAATCCAAGCCCTTTGCGATAGGCGAAAAAAAGTATGCCACCTTGGCGGACGCGATCGACGACGTGCCCGAGGGCGAACAGACCGTCATCAAGGCCATCGAAGCGTCCCCGGCAGCTTCTGCGGCGCTCACCATCCCGGTGGGAAGGAACGTCGTGCTCGATTTGAACGGGCAGACCGTGACGCTTGTGGGCGGGACGGAGGCGGGGCAATACGACCTGACCAACGAAGGCACGCTTACCATACGCGACAGCACGGCTGGAAAGCTGGGCGTATTGACGGGCGGCCTATTACCCATATCCAACACGGGCACGATGACGGTGGAATCCGGTAAGCTGACAAGCTCGTATATCGTAACTGCGCTAACCCCGAAACCCGCGCCAAGGGGCTGCGTGACCGTGACGAACACCGGCAATCTCATAGTGAACGGCGGCACGGTGCACAACCCGACCTACCGCGCCATAGAATGTCAAAAAAGCACCGTGATCAACGGCGGCCTTATAGAGATGGATGGCACACTGGTAAACAACAGCGCGGCGATCGCGGTCAATGCCAGAGTCTCCGGGGTGGAGCTGCACGGCGGCGAGATGAAAAGCGCGCTCCACGGCGTATACTTCTATCGATGCGGCACGTTTACAATGGACGGCGGCGAGATCAACGCCGCGTCTACAGGCATTATATACATGAACAACATGACAGGCACGGCAATAGCGAATATGAAGGGCGGTACCGTCACGGCGGCGAGCGGCACCGGCGTATATCTTCCCAAGGCCAACGGCACGCTTAACCTGTCGGGCGGTGTGGTCAAGGGGCAGAACGGCGTCGTGGTCTGCGGCGGCACATTCAACATGACCGGCGGCACGGTGAGCAGCGAGCTGATGAGCGCGGCGTATCCCGGCTATCCGGCGGTTGCGAAGCGATACAAACAATATCCCGCTTCTACGCCCCTGCCCTTCGGCCCGGCGATACAGGTGATCGACCGCAGAGGCGTAGGCACATCGGCGAGCACATATAATTACGGAAGGATAAACGTATCCATAACGGGCGGCACGGTAAAGGCGAACGAAAAAGCGCCGTGTCTGCTATATGTTGATCTCGATAATATATCCGGCATGGACAGAGGGACTGTATCCGTATCCGGCGGCAGATTCATCGACGGCGGCTCCGACGTCTTTGAAGCCTACTATGGCGACAAAGCCAAGCTGGGCGCGAACGATTATTCGGCCGGCGCTTATTCGCCCGCCGATCCCTTCGTATCCGGCGGCAGCTACGCAAAAGACCCGAATGTGAATTTCCCCGGGTATATCGTTGCGGGCACAGCCGTTGGAGAATTGAGCGGCGATTTGGTCACGCCGTATCTTTTGGGCGGCACACACATTATCAACACGGTAAGCGCCGCGACGTCAGGCGCGGTCATCAAGCTTACCGCAGGCACGGCGACCGTCACGACGGGAACCGAGATCACGATACCCGCCGGCGTTTCCTTTGAGACTGCGGAGGGCACGACGCTTGTGAACAACGGCTCCATAACCAACAGCGGCACGCTCACGATCAAAGGCGCCTTGACCAATAACGCCGATATGACCAATTATAATGCGCTCACGGTCGGCGGTACGCTCGCCAACGGCGGCAACATGACAAATAACGGTACCATCGCCGTTGAAGGAGAGCTTCGCAACAATGGCAGCTTGACCAACAACACCACGCTTGTCGTCAACGCGGACGGGACGTTTGAGAACAGCGGCGTTTTGACCAACAATAAATCCTCCTTCAATATCAACGAGCTTACCATCAACGGAACGTTTACCAACAGCGGCGCGGTTTACGGCAACGGCGCCATCGCGCTGGGCGCAAGCAAGAGCCTCACGCTAACGGGCGACGCGGGGCCGCTCACGGTGCGCGGCACGCATGCTGAAAGTATGGAGGTCGCGCTCGTAGCGGGCGTGACATATCAAACCGACGCGGACGCCAAGCTCATTCCGCCCGCAACGCAGCAACCCTTCCTGATAGGCGAAAGGGGCTTTGATACGCTGGCCGAGGCGATCGCCGACGTGCCCGAAAACGGCAAGCAGACCACCATCAAGGTCGTTTCCGTGCCCGCTGCCGCCGCTTCGATGCTTACCATATCGGCAGCGAAAAACATAACTTTGGACTTAAACGGATTTACCGTGCTGCTGCGCAACAATCAAAGCATCGGGTTATACGAGCTGACGAACAACGGCGTATTTACCGTCTGCGATACGTCTCCCTCCAAGGCGGGCGTGTTGAAGGGCGGCCTTTATCCTATCCTAAACAATGGGACGATGACGCTCAACGCGGGCAGGATCACCAGCTCGAAAAATGACCTTACCATAACAAATTACAGAACGCTTACGGTCAATGGCGGCTGCATCGACAATGTATATTGCGCGATCAAGCAGGCGGAGGGTTTGCTTGTCATCAACGACGGTAAGGTGGATTGTCCCACGCTTGACGGAACGGCGATTTCCATACAAAACAGCCCGCAACAAAGCGACCAGGAAAATCCCAGACCGATCATGCCCAACCGCGTGGAAATACATGGCGGCGAGGTGACAAGCGGCGGCCCGGGCATCGCAATGCCGTTAACAAATCCCACCAATTACGGCGGTGACGTCTTGATAGACGGCGGTAGGGTCGCCTCTACCACGAACGGCAGACAGGCCATTGCGCTTAACGCGCTCGTGCAGGACGCGCCCAGCGTGACGATCCGTGACGACGCCTTGGTGGAATCGCCTCTTGGAACAGCCATATATTTCCCCAACGGCCGAGGCACGCTCAACATAGAGGGCGGCGAGGTAAAGGGTAAGGACGGCGTTGTGATGTGCGGCGGCACGCTCAACATGTCGGGCGGTATTGTCAGCGCCGAATACATGGTGGGCGATGGGTACGACGGCTATGCGCAAACCGCCCCGCAGTTTAGACGGCCGGGCGACGGCGTGCGCATGCGCATCGGCGCGGGCATACAGATCTATGACCGCAGGAGAACGAATTATTCTACCACCAACATATCCATCACCGGCGGCACGGTCAAGGCCGACGGTGTGGAAGCATGCTTTATCTATGTGGATCTGGGCTACTCGACGGAGGAAAGGGGAACGATCGGTATCACCGGCGGCAGCTTCCTCAACTGCGGCGCGAACGTCATCGAGGCATACTATGCTGACGATGGAAAATGGCAGCCGCGATCCTTAACCTACCAAGACGGCGCGTTTACAGCGGCGAACCCGTTTGTGACCGGCGGCACGTTTGCCGAAAACCCCGCAGCCCCCATCGATTATGTCGTGCCTGACCATCCGGTGACGAAGATGCTGGCGGACGGGACGACGCTCTATCATGTGGGCGCGCCGCTTGTGCTTGGCACGGCCAACGTCGCGTCGGACGGCGCGATGATCGAGCTGATCAAAGGGACGCTGACGATACCGCCTGCGTCAGCAACAACCCCGACCTCGCTCACACTCGCACCCGGCGTCATATTCGAGGTGGCGGAGGGCACGACGCTCGTCAACGACAGCGCCATCAACGACGACGGACGGCTGAACCTGCACGGCACGTTCACCAATAACGGCACGGTGGAGGGCGTGGGCGTCGTCGCTCTTGGCAAGAGCAAAACGCTGACCCTCACGGGTGACGTAAGCACGCTGGATATACGCGGCACCAATCCGGAGAGCCTGCAGGTGGATGTGGTTTCGGGCGCAGAATACAGGACGGACGCGGACGCCATGCTCATCATTGCGGACGCTGGAAAGATCGCAACTGCGCCCGAAAAGGTGCAAAGCGATATCGATGAGACGACCAAGACGCAGGACGAGAAGGACATCATCGAGGAAATAACGGACAACGACGCGGTGCTGGTGCCCTCCGGCGGGCTTAGCGAAGCGGCGGTGGAAAGCGGTGTGACGCCGGATCCGGGCGGAAACGTCGTGTTTGTGGAGGCGGTACTCAAGGATGTTACCGCGACGGCGATGACGGTGACGCTGACCTATGACGCAAAGCCCTATATCGCGGACGCGAACGGTACAAACAAGCAGGTTTTGACGGAGCTCGTCAGCCCCTCGGCAAACACCACGCCCATCACCTTCCGCCTGCCCGTGCCCCATAGCATCACGCATACCCATGCCAACGTCATACATAACGACAAGGACATCGGCGTATATCCGATCAGGACGGCAAGCGACGGCAACAAATATGTGGAGCTGTCCGTGACGGCGTTCAGCAATTTCAAACTCACCTTTGTTACGCCCGTACTTAGCTTTATCACCCATCCCGCGGCAAGCACGACCGTCACAGCGGGCAGCGTTGCGGGCGGCTTGACGGCGGCGGCCGAGGTTTCGCCAAACGGCACGGCGGAGCTGAAGTGGTACGCCTGCAGCAGCGACGGCGTGATAGCCGGCAGCGCGCTTCACACGGGCGGTACGTTTACGCTGCCGGCCGCGCTTGCGGCGGGGACGCATTATTATCTTTGCCAGGCGACACTGCCGGGCGCAACGCCGGTGAATTCCCGCGTGGCACGGGTGATCGTGAACGCGGCGTTTGTACCCGTGACAAACATCATCTTCAACGGGACGCTCACTGTGGCCGTCAACGCCAAGCTACCGCTTTCCGCGACCGTTGTGCCGCTTAACGCCACGAACCAGACCATCGTGTGGAGCCTTGTGGATGCGGGTGGCACGGGTGCGGCTATAACCAGCGACGGCTTTATCGCCACAACGGCGGGGACGGCTGTTGCGAGAGCTACCATAGCCGACGGCACAGCGATCGGCACGGATTTCACTCTGGATTTCATCATCACCGTGAGCGAAACGCCGCCCACACATTTTACCGTGACGGTCAACGGCGGCAGCGGCGGCGGGCGGTATGCGACCGGCGCGACGGTTACCGTCACGGCGAATCCGCCGGCCGGCAAGCGCTTTAAGGCGTGGACGGGCGCGGAAGGGCTGACGTTTGTCGACGGTACGGGCGCGAACAGCGCCACGGCAAAATTCACCATGCCCGCAAAGGATGTTGTGCTTACGGCGACATATGAGGATATCTCCGCGGCCGAGCCTGCCGCGCCTCCCGCGTCGAGCGATGACGGCGTCGTTTTCGAGCCGCCCGACGTAACGGTCTACAACCATGAAAACATACCCGACGCCACCATATGGCTCACGGGCAAGGGGCTTGACCCGCGCGATCTGCTCATCACCCAAAAGCTTGCCGATGGCAAGGAATACGACGCGATGATGGGATTGGCAGACAAAGAGGACGTGTTCCGGGCATACAGCATACGGCTGCGCAGCGGCCAAACGTCCACAGGCTACCCCCTGCATCTGCATTTCGACCTTGCGGACAAATACGCCCGCCAGAGCTTCACGCTGGTACACAGGAAGGCCGACGGCACGCCGGCATACTTCTACGCAACGGCGGATGAAAACGGCGATCTGCGCTTTGGCGCGCTCTATACGCTTTCGCCCTCTGCCTTTATGCTATGCAAGGGAACGCTCACGCGCCTTGCCGTTACGGAGGTTTTGGACGTGCCCGCGACGGGGGACGACGCGGCGGCCGGATGGCACGGGCTGGCGCTAAGCGGGCTTTCGGCATGCGCCGTATGCGTTTGGGGCAAACGCGCAATGCGGAGGAGATATTGCGCGTCTGCCGCCACACCCGTCGATTATACCGCAGCCGAAGGGGGCAAAAAAGCCGCCTTGATCTCCTCCATCAAAAGCTCCGCGATGGGGGTAAAGACCTGATACTTCTTCCAGATGATGTACATTTTGGTTTCCAGCCTTGGCGACAGCGGGCGGAAGCACAGCGCGCTGTCGCGGCCGGTATCGGCCAGATGCTCGAAGGTCAGCAGGTATCCAAGACCCTCCCGCACGAACACCGTGCCGTTATAGAATAGGTTCACCGTGCCGGTAAAATGTAAGGCGTCCAGCTTTTCCCCGCACCAGCGCGGGAAATCCGCCTCAAGGGACTGCGGCGAGGAGAGCAGCGGCAGCCCCAGCAGATCGTTCACCTCGATGCTTTCCTTTGCCGCAAGCGGGCTGTCCTTTCGCATCACCACGCCCCATGTATCCGCGCCGGGCAGCTCGATATAGTTGTAGCGCGCGAGATTCGGCGGTTCCACGATCACCGCGAAATCCAGCAATCCCCGGTCAAGCCGCTCCGCCACCTGCTGGGTATCGCCGCTCAATATGTGATGCTTGAAAAGCGGGTAGCTCTTGCGGAATTCCCGTATTACGGCGGCCAGATGCCTGATCTGGCAGGATTCCGCGCACCCGATATACACATCTCCGCCCGTTACGGCGCCCAGCGCCTTGAATTCGTCCGTGGTTTTATCCACCATATCGAGAATGTCCTCCGCGCGCTTTCTAAGCAGCATCCCCTCATCCGTCAGGCGGACGCTGGCGCTGCCGCGCCGAAAGAGCTTTTTGCCAAGCTCCCGCTCCAGCTCCTTCATCTGCTTGGACAGCGAGGGCTGGGAAACGTGCAGCGTTTCGGCGGCGCGCGTCATGTTTTCCTCCCTTGCGATCTCCAAAAAATAGCGAAGCACGCGTATTTCCATGCCTGCACCCCCAAAGTAAAATTCTCATTTGATTCTATCATACCATGTTATTCTAAACAAGAATAACATGGTATGAATTCTGCGTATTGGACATATCACGCCGCATCGGTATAATGAAAAGCAGCGGGAGGAAGAAGGAACATGGCGGAAGCATCGGATAGAACGGCCATCCTGCGGCAGAACCTGATGGACGCAGGATGCAGCGAGGATACGGCGGAACGCTGTATGACCTATGCAAAGAACGGCGAATGGCGCGAGTTAAGTGTTGTTCTTGCCAAACACAGGAACGCGCTGCTCGGGACGATTCACGAGAATCAAAAGAAAATCGACTGTTTGGACTACCTGATCTATCGGATCGGCAAAGAAAACAAAGAGGAGGAAAGAGCATGAATCTGCATCTGACAAACGAGTGGGATAAGGTATTTCCCCAAAGCGACAAGGTCGATCACAGCAAGGTGACGTTTCATAACCGTTACGGGATCACGCTGGCGGCGGATATGTACGTTCCGAAAAACGCGGAGGGAAAGCTTGCGGCCATCGCGGTCT
>JAUNJX010000044.1 GCA_030533005.1 Clostridia bacterium
CGCGCATACATGTTGTATCACGCGCGGTTTGGGCACCACAACATATGCGCCGTAGCCCGCACGGCTGCTGGGAAAATGCGGCGATCCCGCGCGGGAGCGCGCGATGCGCAGCGAAACGCCAGCGCAGGGTATGCGGTTAATGGGCGGAAACAAGGCGCAGGGTATGCACTTTATGGGGGAAATGCCGCGTGGGTATGCACTTTATGGGATTTCGAAAAGCGGCTTAACATAGGCGTTTTGCGGATTTGCCCTCCGTGCGGTTCAGCCATTTGGCCGATAGGTTTCGCGAGAAAAAGCAGCATCCGCCGCGCGCGGGGACGCAAATGTGGGAAATAATCGTAACCACTAGGGAAATAAGCACATTTCCCGTCATTTCCCGCGAAATAAGCCTAGATCGTAATCTGCACGGAGGCGATGGAGCGCGTGCCGTCCCGCTGGTTCTCAAAATGCTTGATGTAGCTTTGCTTTTGCCACTCGGAAAGCAGTGCCTCGGTATGGCTGCGTATCTTTTTGTGCTTGTCCTTGATGTTCTTGTGGCTTTCGGCGGAAACGCCGCAAACCTCGTACACCGAAAGGTAGGAGATGGAAAAGCTGCCCTCGCGGTGACGCCGGCGGTAGTTTTCGATCTGGCGCAAAAGGTATTCGCGCAAAACGATCACGTCCTCTGTGGAGCGGACGCTGCCTTTGGTCTGTAAAAGCTTGATGGGCACGGATATGACCTGCTCGACGGTCTGCGCGTATTCGTAGAGGATGGGTTTTCGAAGGATCTTGTAGGCGGTCTGCTCCACGCCGTTGTTCTTGACCGTGATCTTGTCCGCGACCAGCAGATTGCCCTCGTAGGTGGTCTTGAAATCCCGCGCGGGCTCCTCATAGGCGCGCATATACTGCCGCGCTTCATCGGTAAAATCGATGGCGAGCTGGCTTTTGCGGTTTTTTTCGATGCTTTTTGCGACCTTGGAGAGCGTGGAGGGATTGACGTATTCGGAATCCGTCAGCCCGTTCATGGCGCGATACACCATGGCGGGCGTGAAGATGTTGTTCTCCGCCTCAAAAAGTGTGATGATGCCGCTGTATACGGCGCTGTCATACGGGGTGTATTTCTGGCGCGTGGCGGTGATGACGGCCTTGTCGTCACCAAAGGTCAAAATGGCCTTGGTCAAAACGGGTTTGTCCGACTTTTTCTTGGGGGCCTTGACCACGATATCGTGTTCGCCCTCCTCGGTTTTACCGGAGGACAGCTCGTCGGAGAGCCGCGTGTTCGCCATGACGTATTCAGTGGGGAGGATGCTGATGATGTTCTCAAGATCCATCGGTGCCATCTGTGTTGCGGCGCTGCCAAAGCGGCGGCGAAAGGCGATGGAGAGGTAGTCGATCAAAAGCTGCTCGTCGATATCGGGCAGGTCGCTTTCGGCCAAACCGAAATGCTTGCGCGTATCCGTGCAGATGGCCTGTATCGTCCATGCGGGATGATCGCCGCTGAAGCTTAGCGCGTCGCGCTGCGCCATCGTAAGTTTTTTTAAGTGGGATAGCGGCGCGTCTACCGGTTTGTCGCCGTCAAAAAGTATGGTGGGGTTTTGCTGCAACCTGCCGTGCAGCACCGCGATATCCGCGTCCGGCAGCGCCGCGATCACCGCGCGGCCCATCGCCTCGCACGCGGGAAGCAAATGCCTGCTGTCCGTCTGCGCCATGGCGAAGGAAAGCTGCAAAAAATCGATATAGCTAGTGAGAAGCTCTTCCCGTATTCGATCCATGTCCGTTCCCCTGCAAGTATATTTAACCCTTGCAGTATACCATATTTCCGCGTAAAATCCATGGCTTTTGTCGATATAGAATTATCAACGTGCGATAGAACGTTTGTTCATACGCGAAAGCATAGCACAGATCAGAGACTTTGTCAGCCCCAAAAATGGTACTGAACCAAATTTATTTTATGAAAAAGCCTCCGGCAAATGCCGAAGGCGTAAAAGCGCTGTCGATCAAACGCTATGCGTCGATCAGGGCGGCAAAGGCCTTGAGAAGTGCTGCGCATTGGGCGTCCGCATCCTCTTTCTTAGCCGCTTGGCCGAAAACGTATATTTTGAGCTTGGGCTCTGTGCCGCTGGGGCGTGCGATGGCCTTGCAGCCGCCGGACAGACGGAATTCCAGCACATTCGCGGGGGGGAGGGTGACATTGGCGGTCATGCCGTGCTGATAGTCGAGCACTTCTTCCACCGCGTAGCCCGCGAGCTTCTTTGGCGGGTTTTTGCGCAGCGATGCCATGAAGGCAGCCATCTTTGATTTTCCCTCAAGGCCGGGGAAGGCGAAGCTCTCCACGCCGTTGCAAAAGTAGCCATACCGCGCGTACAGCGCCTGCATGGCGGTATAGAGGCTTTCGCCCCGCGTTTTGTAGTAGGAAGCCATCTCGCAAAGCAGCATGCACGCGTTGACCGCGTCCTTGTCGCGGCAATGGGGACCGGAAAGATACCCGCAGCTTTCCTCAAAGCCGAACAGGAAGCGTTCGACCTCGCCTGCGTCCTCCAATAACCCGATCTGCTCGCCTATATATTTGAAGCCCGTGAGCGTGCGGCGGCATTCCGCGCCGTAGGCTTTCGCGATGGCGTCCGTCATATCAGAGGAGACGATGGTGGTGACGACCACGGGGTTTTTGGACATCGTGCCGCTTTGCTGTTTGCTGTTGCAGATGAAATCAAGCAGCAAAAGGCCGACCTCGTTGCCCGTAAGCAGCGTGTATGCGCCGGACGCATCCTTGGCAGCCGCGCCTACCCTGTCGCAATCCGGATCTGTGGCGATGAGGAGATCGGCGCTTTTCTCCTTAGCAAGTGCTAAGCCCAGCGCCATCGCCTCGGGCATTTCGGGGTTGGGGTAGGGGCAGGTGGGAAAGGTCCCGTCCGGGTATTCCTGCTCCGGCACGATGGTCACATCCGTGACGCCCTGCAGGGCGAACATGTGGGTGACGCATTCGTGGCCCGCACCGTTTAGCGGCGAGTAGACCACGCGAAGATCCTTCCTGCAATCCGCAACGCTTAAGGCGCGGATGGCGGATAGATACGCGGATAGCGTGGCGTCGGGGATGAGGCGTATGCGCCCGTCTGCCACCGCTTCGTCATAATCGCAAAGCGTGACGTCGTCAAAATAGTCCAGTTTTTCGATGCAGGCGAGCGTGGCGTTCGCGTCGTCGTCCGTAAACTGTCCGCCGTCCGCGCCGTATGCCTTGTAACCGTTGTAGGCGGCGGGGTTGTGGCTGGCGGTGACGCAGATACCCGCCTGACACCCGTGATACCGCACTGCAAAGGAGAGGGCGGGGGTGGGCTCGAGCCGGGGATACAGCCATACCGTGACGCCGTTTGCCGCAAGCACCCGCGCGGCCTCACGCGAAAAAAGATCGGATTTGATGCGGCTGTCGTGGGCGATCGCGACGGCGGGGCGCTCGCAACTTGCTTTTAAGTGATTGGCCAAACCTTGCGTGGCGCGCCTGATCACATAGATGTTCATGCGGTTGCTGCCCGCGCCCAAGAGGCCGCGAAGCCCTCCTGTGCCAAAGGCGAGGCTCGCGCCAAAGCGCTCCGTGACGGCTTTTTCGTCGGCGGGGTCGAGCGACTCGAGCTCCGCGCGCACATCCGCGTCCTCCACCGCCAGCTGTAGCCATCGTTTATATGCCTGCATCGCGTCCATGCCGTTATCCTCGTTTCCTGTTCAATTATGGGAAATAATATAAGTTTAGCTTAATCAAAATGCGCCGTTGTGTCAATGCCGTCGTATAAAAATCATCCATCAGTACCATTTGTGGGGCTGACAAGCACAGTGATTTGTGGTATGATAAGGAACAAATGTTCCCGACATTGACAAAAGAAAGTACGAATCGAGGTAAAACAGATGAATCGAGTGGCACATACTATCGTGCTTGACCTATACAAAGGCGAGCAGGGGAGGCCCATCACGCTTAAAAAGGGGGAAACGGGCGCGCGGCGCATCGTGACGCATCTTGTGACAGGGAAGGACCCGTACGTTATAGCGCCCGGCGTTACGGCACAGTTTCGGGCAAAAAAGCCGGACGGTACAACGCTTTATAACACCGCGGCCATCGAGGGTGCGACGGTGTATATCGACGTGACCACGCAGACGGTGACGACGCCCGGCACGGTGTGCTGTGAATTGTCATTGCTTGATGGCGAGGGAAATTTGCTCTATTCTCCGCAGTTTCGCATATAGGTGGAGGACTGCCTGTACGACGATGAAGGTATCGAGAGCACGGACGAATATACGGCGTTGAGTGAGGCGATATCAAGCGCCGCGTCCCTCACGGCGGCATGGGGCAGCGTCACGGCTGCCGCGCAAGCGGGCGAAGAGGCTGCCGCAACCGTGCAGGTGGACGAGGAGGGGGTGGCCTTTTCCTTCGTACTGCCAAAGGGGGATAAGGGTGCGCCCGGTGTCAGCGTTACCGTGGGGGAGACGGCGACGGGGGAGCCCGGCACGGCGGCAAGTGTAACAAACACCGGTACCGCAAGCGATCCTGTGCTCAAATTCACTATCCCCAAGGGGGATACCGGGGCCGCTGGACCACAGGGCGCAACGGGGCCACAAGGAGAGTCGGGGGCGGCAGGCGCAACAGGAGAGAACGGAAAAAGTCTCGTATTCCAGTGGGGCACAGGAGAGAATCAGTATAAGCTTGGCGTGAAGCAGGAAGGAACTTCGGGCTACACCTACGGCTGTTCCCTTAGAGGCGAGACGGGTGCGGATGGCGCTGATGCTGCTTCCGGTTTTACCTCAAGTGGCACACCGGGAACGGGACAAATAGGCATAAACCAGCATTTCAACGCGCAAGGCGAGCTTGACGGCTTGTCTATCGGTGGGACCGCGTTGGCAACCAGCGGAAACGTAGACGTTGTCGAGGGGTTGAGCGAGGGACTACTTGGTAATTTAGTTGAATCGAATCAGAATTATTTGAAGTATGCCGACGGTACGCTGATATGCTTTGGTTCGTTTTCCGCAACCCCAACCTATAGCGCTTGGGGGAATGTGTATATATCAAACATTGATCCAAACGTTACGTTTGCGAAGACGTTTGTATCCGCGCCATATTTAATCACATCATGCGGGTTTAGTCCAGACGCTGGGCTATCCACGAATGATGCTTGGCTGTGTTCCGTTATATACACCGCGACCAGAATTGGTTCTATAGGCATTGCCCGCGCCAACAGTACAGTTGCAACACAATATTTTAAGTATGTGGCAATAGGAAAATGGAAATGAGGTGAGTTGAATGTATTACAAGCTGAACGATGATAACCGGATATATGTCATGGCTGACACGCCGATAACTGGAGGAGATGATTTTGATTTTCCGGAAGGTTTCCCGGTGCAAGGACAGCAGCATGACTATAAAATCATAGACGGCACGCTGATATTCGATCCTGTGCCGGAACAAACAGGTGAACTTGCGCCTACCACCGAGGAGCGTCTTGCAGCGCTTGAAGCCATTGAAGCAGGAAAGGATGATGAATACACTATGAATGAGGCAAAAAAGAACTTCCTGCGCCTGATGGTGCGCCTGGGCAGAATTACGGCAGCAAAGTTTAAAGAGATCACCGACGAGGAGTATGATTGACGACGTTGACGTATTCAAATAGCTGTGCTCGAATTAGAAAAAAGAGTTTCATCATGGAAGAAATTACATCTGATTGTGTTGTTGAGATCAATGACCCAAAGCAAAACAGATATAAAACTTCTGTTACGAATCGGAAGAAAGGGAAGGCCATAAAAAAGCAGATGCTAAATTTGGGATGGACATTCAGCGGTGAGATACAGAAGACTGTGAAAAGCACAGGAAAACGAACCACCGTCGCCAAATACACAAGATAATATCATCGCGTGAATTAGAGGACTTGTTGGCCTTTAGGTAAAAATGTAGACTGGCCGGAAAGCGTGTCATTCACCGTTGTAAGAAAAACAGGCCATGCGCTTGATAGAAGAGCGCATGGCTTGTTTGACGGAATTTTACAACAGCGGAGCGCCTATCCGCGGCCCGCCACAAACACCACGGGCATGCCCGCGATCATGTTACCATAGTATTCGCGTATGATGACGCGGCCGATATAGCTGCTGGAATCCACCACATAGGTTCTGCCGTTGATATTGCCCAAATACATCGCGGAATGATGGATGTTCATGTAACGGCGGCAGGAGGTGCCGCAGCTGCAGGTGGTGCGCCAGGAGGGGAACTTCATAAAAAACAGGTCGCCCGCCTTGGGTATGCCATCCGCACGGATGTATTTTGCCAAGTCCTTCGCCTGCTCATCGCTTACGCGGGCGATCTTGACGCCGTTTGCCTTATAGGCAAGCTGCGCAAGCTTGCTGCAATCCACCTTGTCGTAGGGAACGCCCAAATAGCCAAGCGCCGTGCGCACGATCTTTTCACCCTTGCTGTTGCCGAGCTTTTCGCAGTAATCCCGCACGGCCTTGACGGTGGCCTCATCCATCTGGCCGTAGTTGCTGTTAAAGACGTTGCCCTCGATGGGTGCGTCGATGGGGACGCGACTGCTCTTTTTTACCGTGATCTTGCAGGCAGCGCTTTCGCAGCTCCCGTCCGCGGCGGATACCGTGACCTTGGCCTTGCCTTCTTTGAGGGCCGTAATTTCGCCCGTATACTGGTCAACGCTCAGGATCGCTTCGTCCGAGGAGGCCCATACGAGCGTCAGCGGCATGTTGGCAGTCTCGGGCGAGATCTCGACCTCCAGCTTCGCCTTATCCTCCGCCTTCATCGTGTAAGAGGCGGCGAGCACGAGCGCGGGCTTTTGGGGGGCGGATGTCGCTTCCGCGTCCTCGCCTTCGGCAAAGGTTGGGAGCGCTGTAAAGAGAAGGAGGAGGGAGAGGAGAAGCATAAAAAATTTCTTATGCTTTGACATGTTTAGGCTCCTTTTTGTTAGCGTTGGGCTTGGCTGTATCCGCCGTCTCGTCCGCAAAGAAGCGGAGCAGCATATAGAAGAAAGGCAGCATCGTGCAAAGCGATACGCCAAAGAAGGCGGAGGTGGCATAGCAAAATGCCGCGCAGCCCGCGACGAGCGTGGCGTCGCTCATGCGAAAGAGCCTGCGAAGGCCCGCAAGCAGCAGCGCAAAAAGCGCCAGCAGATACAGTGTACCGCCGGGTATGCCAAGGTTGACGAACATCGCAAGGTATTCGTTATGCGGCATCTTCATGATGCCGTAATAGGGTTCGATGGCGTAATAGGCATTGTCCGTGCCGCAGCCCATGACGGGATTGGCCTTGAACAGCTCGATATCCGCCAGCCACACGCCCATGCGGTCGCTGCCCTCGTGGCCCGTGATGTTGCCCGAAAAGATGTTGCTGGCATCCTGCACCATGGCGGCAACGTCCCGCGTTAGCTGGTTGGTCTCGGGCTTCGCCACGGAAAAGACCAGCAGGAATATCGCAAAAAGCAGCATGCCGCCTGTACCCAATAGCGCAAACAGCCGCGTTTTGCCGCCCTTTCTTAGTGCGTAGAACAGCAACAGCACCGTCGCGCCCAAGGCGATTGCGATGATGCTGCCCAACGTGTTGTTAAGCAGCAGCACGACGCACAAAAACATGCCGCCCGCAAGGCAGAGAAGCTTTTGATACAGCTTTTTTGCAAGGATCGCCGCGCCAAAGAGCACGGCTGCCATGGTGCAAAGATAGTAGCCAAAGTGGTTGGTGTTGACGAAGGTGCCGCTTAAGCCGCCTATCACGACCACGTCCATATAGGGGAGGAACAGCTCCGTACGGGTATAGTAGCGTATCACCGAAAGGGCTGCAAGCAGCACCGCCGTAGCGCCCATGGTGAAAAACAGCGTCCGCTTGCGCCCGTCGTCGTGAATAAGCCCCGCGCCCGCGAAGAATCCGGCGTAAGCTATATAGGAAAGGATCCCTTCAAAGCGGACGGCATCGCCGTAAAGCGCCACGTCATGCTCGGCGGCGTGGCCCGTGCATACGCAGGCCCAGACGAGCAGCAGCAGGAAGAACGCGTTCCACGGGCGCTTAAGAAAGGTATCCTTCAAAAGCGTCCCTACATCGCCGTAGGTCACCATGCGCCGGACGTAGTAGACGAGGGCGTTGAGCAGCAGCGCGTAGCCGATGGTGCGGATCAGCCCCGCGCGCCCCCAAAAGAGCGTGATCATTTCGTCAGTGGTCATCGCGTCGCTGAAGATGCCCTGCAACGGCTGTACGGCCATGAGCAAAAGCAGGATGAAGGAGATCAGCGCGTGCATGCGCACGGAAGAATCGGAAAGCCACAGCAGCTTTTGAAAAAATCCGCGGGGTTTTCTTTTTTTTGTATCCATTAGACACTCCTTGCGGTAAGAGATTTCGACCAAATATCCTTATTAAATTATCACGCGCGTGGGGAACTGTCAATAAAGCGGTCATGATTTTCCCGCGCAGGCATAAAGTGCTTGCGTTTTAGGCGCAAGTATAGCAAAATATAAGCAGGGACAATCTGCTCCCGCTTAACAAGAAAAAATCTAAGAAAATCAGGGTGGAAGCATGCAAAACTACATCGTCAGGCAGCCTATCTATGATAACAAGCAGACTACATGGGCATACGAGATCATCTATTCCGACGCGAGCGGCGCCTTTGGCGAATCCCCCGCCATGGAGAAGTTCTTCCTTGATTACGCCACCTCGCATAAGGCGGAGGAAGCGCGCGTGTTCATCACCTTTACCGCGTCCATGCTCCAGCATAAGGTGGCGGACTTCTTTGCGCCCGAGACCCTGATCGTCCAGATCGACGAGAGCGTGCTGCTCATGTCCGACGCCATGGACACCGTGGGCGAGCTGCGATCGCAGGGCTATCAGATTGCAAGCGTGGGCTTTAGCTTTAGCCCGCACCGCATGGCCGCCATGAATAAGCTCGATTACATCAAGCTGGATTTTTCCTCCAACGACGCTTCCTACGTCAGCATTGGCGAGATTGCCCACAAGCTGGGCAAATCCATCGTCGCCTACAACGTAAACAACGCCAACGCCTTCGCCTACGCCCGTGCCTGCGGCGCGGACTACATGCAGGGCTCCTTCATAGCGGCCCTACAGCCGCGCATCGTGCACAGCGCGGATCACTTGCCCGCAAGCTTCGCGCAGCTTCTCGTCGCCGTCAGCGTGGACGATCCCGATTACGAGGAGCTTGAAAAGATCATCTCCCGCGACGTGGGCCTGACCTATTCCATCCTCAAGCTCGTCAACTCCGCCTATTTCTCCCCGCGCAGCCGCATCAGCTCCATCCGGCAGGCTCTATCCTTCCTGGGCGTCAAGCAGCTCAAGGAATGGGTCTACCTCCTTGGCTTCCAAAGCGGCGCGAATCTGCCGCTTGAATACATGAAGCTGTCGCTCCTTCGCGCGAAGTTTTGCAGCGCCCTGCAGCCCCTTGTACCCGATATCGGCATCACAGCATCCGAAGCATACCTCATCGGCCTTTTGTCGACGCTCGATGTGCTTGTGAACGCGCCGCTGGAGCAGGTGCTCGCGGACGTGGACGTTTCCGACGCTATACGCAACGCCCTTCTTCATCACGCGGGCCTCCCCGGCGCGCTCTATCAGTTCGTACTCTGCTATGAAAACGCCGATTGGCACCATATGGGCCGCTATGCCGATACCCTTTCCATCAACGTGGACAATGTCGGCGCTTTGTACTTCCAGTGCGTGGACGAGGTCAATACGCTCTGGGAGGGCATATCGTCCATGGGCGGGGGAAGGTAGGGAAACGCTTTGACGATGTAAGCGCCGCTGTAGAAAATGCGGCGCTTTTTTAGTGGAGGGGGGGGAACACGGTTTTGCGGTTGCCCTTATTTATGTGTTTCACGTTCGCCCAAGGCATTTAGCATACCCTCATGCAGGTCCTTGTTATCGGGGTAGTAATCCGGTCCCATCAGAATGCCGATATCCTGCCATTGCTTGTGGTTGCTGCCGTTCGTTGTCATTCGAGAATAGCCACTTTGGTTCATATCATTTTAGCGCATACAACCGAGGAATTTTGTCATGTCTTTTCGGCCTCCAGCGCGGCTAGGGACGCAAGCAGGCGCAGCTTCACGCCGTCGCGCACCTGCGCGGGCCCCAGCACGGTCAGTACGTCCGCGTGCTGCAAAAGCCAGCCGTAGAGCGCAGGGCCGCAAAAAACGTCCGCTTCCACACGAAAATACCCTTCCTTTGCGGGCTTTCGCGTTATGGCGCCGAACTGCGCCGCTATGACGTCGCGCGCTTCCGCCCTGCACAGCAGCGACAGCGTGACGGAGGGGCCGTGGCACAGCCCCACAGCGGCGCGCAGATATTCCGCCGGATAAAAGCGGGGATCGCACAGCGGCGTCACCTCCCGATAGGGACGGATGGGCAGGGGAGAGAGGACTGGCGCGCGCATATCCGCCAGACGGAAAGCAGAAAGGTCGTCGCGGCCCTCCAAATTGCCCAAAACATAGTATTGCCCGTCGCGCGCGGCTGTGTAATAAGGGCTTATCACACAGCTTTGCCCGCCCTGCGCGCCGACCATAAGACCGTCACAGCGAAAGCACACGCGCAGCCCGCGAAGAATGGCGGCGTTTAGCAGCGCGAGGGTGTGCGATAATGCGCCCTCCGCCGGCTTTCGCACGGTGTCCATGACGCGGCCGCGCTGCGCGGTCTTGACCGCCGTGGGGGAGGCGAGCGCCTCCAGCTTCTTTAACAGCTTGCGCGTGTCCGCAAGCGGCAGATAGGGCGCGGCTGCCGCCATGTCGCACAGCAGGCGCAGCTCCTCCCCGCCCAGCGCGTGGCGCGCAAGATAATAGCCCTTGCTGCGCTGCGGGTGCACCGCGATGGGATAACCGGCCTCCCGCAGTGCGGCAACGTCGCTGCCGATAGTGCGCAAGCAGGTATCTATGCCATACGCGCGCAGCGTCATGCACAGGGAAAACGCCGTACGCGGATGCTGTATATCCGTGTTGTAGAATATCTTTAGAAGATACAAAAGGCGCTTTTTTCCTGTGTGCAAAGCGATATCCTCCCTGTTTTTAGAAATATACTACCATATTATTTCTCAATAAGCAATATTCTGCTTCGCGAATATAGTATAGTAGATGGATCAAGAGAGAAGGAGCATGATCATGCAACCCCTATCCATCCGTTTTATTTTAGACGTATCGCAGCAAAATACGCAGGCAACGGTGCAGATTCGACAATATGAGTGGAACAGCCGGAAATTCTGCATCGGCCTTCGAAACGGCGTCGAAGCGGTAACGCTCCAGGACGTTTCGGTGTTTTTTCATGCGCGCAAGAGCGACGGCACCGTGATACTCAACGAATGCAGTATTGTGGACAACTGCGCGGAATGTCTTTTTACGCCTCAACTGGTAGTAGCGGCAGGTACAATAGTGTGTCAGCTTATCGTTTACGGCAGCGAGAACGAGCTGCTTTTCAGCCCCGCCTTTACGCTGGTGGTGGGCGAGCCGCTGCAGGCCGTTTCGCCCATCGTTTCCAGCAGCGAATACGCGGCGCTTGTAAGTACGATCAATCGCGTGCCGTATACCTTCATCAAGTATGCGCAGTCTGCGCCCGCTGCCAACAGCGATATGCAGGATGCGCCCGGCAACTGGATCGGTTTTTACACAGGCACGGCGCACAGCGCGCCGGCGGACTATACCGCCTATACATGGTATCGCATACGCGGCGATCGAGGCGAAAGGGGAGAGAAGGGTTTCCCCGGCGTCAGCGTACGGATCGGTTCCACTACGACGCTGGAGCCGGGCGGCACGGCTGCGGTGACCAACAGCGGCACGTTAAGCGAGCCCGTGCTGCATTTTTCCATACCGCGCGGCGCACCCGGCAATATCAGCAAGGTGGACGGCGTCGCGCCCGCCGCAGCAGACGCGGGGGATCTGAAGCTATACGCCGTGCGCTATGCCGCACAATCGCTCAACAGCACACAAAAGGCGACGGCGTGCGCCAACATCGGCGCGCAAAGCGCGCTTTCGCGCACGGTGGGCGCGGCGACGCCGACTGCGCATATGGCCAATACGACAACGCTGCCCGTTTCGCGCTACGGCAAGGTTTGTGTGTTCACCTTTGGCGGCTTCTCGCTTGCTTCCGCTGTGACGGATAGCGCGTGGCTGCCCGTCTATACGCTGCCGGAGGGCTATCGGCCGGCGGATACCATTTATCCCATCGCCATGACCAGCACGGGCATCATGCTGCAGGTGAAGGTGAGCGTCGCGGGCAGCGTGGAGCTGCGCGGCACGGCGGCTGCGGGTGCGGCCGTATTGGGACAGATCGTCTATATCACAGCGTAAGGAGGCAGAAAGATGGAAACAGAACCCTTGTTGATGCAGTACGAGCCCGCGCCGCTGCCGCCGCAGGTGGCGGAGATCAACGCGGCGAACATCGAATACATCGCCATGATGTGCGATGTGGATCTGGAGGTGGAGGATGCACAGTCCTAAATTTGACAAGCTCAAAGATTACTATGCGCGCGGCTTATGGAATGAGGCGCGGCTGCAAAATGCGGTCGCGAAGGGCTGGATCACGGCCGCAGAGCTGCTGGAGATCATACTGGCGGAATGACCCGCCGCACGGCCTGCTTCACCGCGCTGCCGGTCAAAAGAGCCGTTCCGCGTTTTGCGGAACGGCTCTTTTTGTGATGTATGCCTGGAGAAAGGGACGCTAGGGCAGACCGATGATCTTGCCCGTGGGATCGTAGGCACCCCAGATGTTGGTGCCGTTGGGGAGGGTGGTGTAGCCTTCTACCGTATAGTAGTAAGCGACGCCGCGGGAGAGCGTGGTATCCACGAAGGTGGTGCCGGTGAGGCCGGAGGCAAGTACCGTCCAAACGTTTGAACCGTCCACGCGCCGGTAGACCGCATAGCCGCGCGCGCCGCTTACGGCGTTCCAGCGTACCCGTACGGAGGTGCTTGTAAGCGCGGACACCGACACAGTGGGCGCTGCCGTATAGGGGATCTGCGCGACGATGCCCGTGGCGTTATAGCCGCCGTAGGCCATATTGCCAAGGCCGTTATAGGCGTAGCTCTGCGCGGAATAGTAATACTGCGTGCCGGGCACGGCCGAGGTATCGGTGTAGGAGGTGGAGGAGGTGGTGGTGATCAGCTTCCAGCTGCCGCCTGCGACCTTACGCAGCAGGCAATAGCCGTTGGCGTAGGGCACGGGGTTCCATTTGACGGTGATGGAGGTCCTGGCGATAGGCGTAGTGCTCACCAGCTGCGGCATCCCTGTGCTGGCGGTGGTGCCTGCGATGCCCGTCGTATTGTATGCGCCGTAGACGCGGACGCCGCCATATGCGGTGCAGTATGCCTGTACCGTATAGTAGTAGGTGGTGGCGGCGCGGGTGGTGGTATCCGTAAAGGAGGTGCCCGAGACCACGCCTAAGGATTTCCACGAGCCGTTTGCGCCGACCTTACGCAGCACATAGTAGCCTGTGGGCGCGTGGGGGGCGGGATTCCAGCCGATGGTGATGGAATTGGGGTTGGTCACATAGATGGAGGACAGCGGCGTGAGGCCGGGCGCGGAGATCATGCAGCTCACGCCGGCCGTGTTGTAGGCGCCCCATACCTTGGTGCCGTTGGAAAGCTTGGCGTAGCTTTGCACCGTATACAGGTATCGCGTACCGCGCACGGCGGTGGCGTCCGTAAAGGTGGTGCTGGTGATGTCGGCGGCAAGCGCCGACCAGCCCGCGGCATTTGGCAGCTTGCGATAAACCGTATAGCCCGCCGCGCCGCTGACCGCGTTCCAGCTCAACTGGATGGAGGCGTAGTTGGGCGAGGCGACGGCCTGCACGGCAGGCGCCGCATTATACGGGATCCTGGCGTTAAGGCCGGTGCTGTTATAATTGCCGTAGGAGATGTTGCCAAGTCCGTCGCGGGCGATGGCCTGCACGCTGTAGTAATACGGATTGCCCGCCACGGCGGTCGTGTCCGTATAGGAGGTGCCCGAAACGGTGGCGATGGGGCTCCAGCTGCCCGAGAGCCTGCGAAGCACCACATAGTCGCCCGCGAAGGGCACCGTGTTCCACTTAACGGTGATGGCGTTCGAGGCGGTAGGCGTGGCGCTGACAAGCGCAGGCGCGTCGAGTATCGGCGTTTTCACCATCAGGCCGGTGGAATTATAGGGCGCGTAGACGATGACGTTGCCGTTGCTGACGCAATAGGCCTGCACGGAGTAATAGTAGGTGGTGCCGGGCTTGACGGTGTTATCCGTATAGTTATTGCCGATAACGCCGCGTATGGATTGCCACGAGCCGTTTGCGCCCGTCTTGCGCAGGATATAATATCCATAGGGAGAACGCGGCGCGTTGCCCCAGTAGACGGTCACGGAGTTGGCGTTGTTGACATACACCGAGGTGAGCGGCGTAACGCCGGGCTCAGCATAGGAGGCCATCCTGCCCGTGGTGTCGTATGCACCCCATATCTTGCTGCCGTCCGTGCCCGTGGTGTAGGCCTGTACCGTGTAATAGTAGGCGTAGCCGCGAATGGCGGTGGTGTCTTTGAAGGAGGTGCCGGTGGTGCCCGCGTTTACGACCGTCCAATCCGAGACGTTGGCAAGCCTGCGGTATACGGCGTAGCCTGCGACATTGGAAACGGCGCCCCAGCTGACGTTCACGCCGGAGTAATCGCCTGCGATGTCCACGGAGACGTTGGGCGCGTTGGGATAGGGAATCCTGGCGGTGATGCCCGTGGTATCATAGTCGCCATAGGCCTTTTGACCGCTGCCGTTATAGGAGTAGGCCTGCGCGGTATAGTAATAGGTGGTGCCGCGCGAGGCGGTGGAATCGATGTAGGAGGTGCCGGTGGCGTCGCCCATCAGCTTCCAGCTCCCGCCTATGACCTTGCGATAGACGGTATAAGCGCCCGCGCCGCTTGTGGCGTTCCATGAAACGCCTATGGTGTTGCCGTTGACGATCCATGTGCGTGAGAGCACCGGCTTGGCGGGGGGCGGTACGACGGCCAGCTTGCCTGTGGTGTCATAAGGGCCGTGGAGCCTTGCGCCGTTGATGAGCACAAAGGGCTGCACCGTATAGTAATAGGAGGTGCTTACGCGAATGTTCCTGTCGGCATAGGCGCTGGTGCCGGGGCGTACGGTGTCAAGAAGCGACCAGCTGCCGCCTGCGACCTTGCGGTATATGTTATAGTAAACGGCGGTGGTATCCACCGGCGTCCAGTTGACGGTGGCGTAGCTGTGGCCGGTGACGGTGGCGTTAAGCACGGTGGGCGCGGGCGGGATCACGGCGAGCGCGGCCGTGTTGCCCGTGCCGATGCCCGGAATGGGCTGGCCGTAGGCGTCGCAGATCTCCGCCACGCTTACGCTGAAGGAACCCTCGCCGAAGGTGGCGGTGTCGGGAACCGTGAAGCTGACGGAGAACATCTCGCCGTAAAGCACGGCAGGGCTGCCGATGGTGCCCGTAACATAGACCATACGCACCTTGTTGGACGCATAGGTCTTATTGATGACCGCAACGTTGCTGCCCGTGTTGAGCGGGCTGCTGGCGTTGCCTACGCGCATGCGGCTGGTATCGTAGGTCAGATCGATGGTAAAGCCGCCGCAGTTTGTAAGACCCTCGGGCAGGCGTACCTGGATCACACAGGAGCCGCCGCGGGTAACCTTGCCGTCATTGGGATTTGTGACTACCGCGTTGAAGCGGGGGTCTCCAAGCAGGGGCTTCTCCTCGCGTACCTTGGGCGTGGGCGTGGGCGTAGGAGACGCCGAAGGGGTGGGAGAT
>JAUNJX010000090.1 GCA_030533005.1 Clostridia bacterium
ATATGCCGTTGGAGTTGGACATGCCCTTGGAGTAGCGATTGTACTTGACGCAATCCCGCAGCGCGTCCGCGAGGTTCTTGGACGCGTCCGTATCGATGCGATCGCACAGGTCGATCAGGTCGATCTGGTTGATCTGCGTGGAGCGGGCGAATTCGCGCGCGTCGCTGCGCGCGTCGGAGATGGTTTCATAGTTGTCGGAATCCAGCAGGGACGAAGTGTCCTTGGCAAATTCGTTGAAGGCTTCGGGCACCGTGCCCGCCATCTGTGCAAGATCGATGATGGAGAGCGTGGTGGGGGAACCGGCTGCCTGCCGCTGCGAGGCCGCCGTGAAATCGTCCACGATGGACTTGCCAAGGTCAACCGTGCTCATGGAGGGGTTGCGGCTCAATTCCGTTAGCCAGTCCGTATAGTACCAGCCGCTGCCCGGCTCCGTCTCCTCGGAGGCGATCAGATAGTCGGCGTAGCGTTCCGCTACGATGGCCGTTTCGTAGTTGGCCATGAGGCATGCGTCAAAGCCGATAAAGTCGAATTTGCACCCTGCGTCCGAGAGCGCCTTTTCCACCTGATCGAGCGCCATGGATCCGCCCGGATACAGCTCGTCGTAGCCATAGCCCGTAAGGCTGCCGCCGCCGTGATCCCACATGATGAGGGCGTAGCGGTTGGCGGGGAAGGTATCGACGGCGTACCGGATGAAGTGCGTGAGCGTGGAGGCGCTGGTCATGGCGCTTCTGCCAAGATCCTTTTCCAGACACTTGATGCCGTCGTCCCGCACCTCGTAGATCTGGTTGGTCTTGTTGGAAATGATGCTGTTTTTCCAGCGCTTCGCGCCGCCCGTTTCCACGATCACCTTGACGTTGTCAGAAAGCGTTGCGTGCAGCATTTCGTTGAGGTCGGACGTGGCCATGCCGTAGTTGGATTCCAAATCCGCCCCGCACATGTATACCATGATGGTGAAGGTGTCCTCGCCGTTGCCCTTGAGGGTGGTATAGCGGGAGCGCGCCTTGTTGGAAACGCTATAGTCGGGTTTATCGCTGCTTTGCGACAGGCTTTGCGCCGCGGGCGCATCCGTCGCGGTCACAAGGGGCGCGGAGGTGGCGCTGTAGGCAGCGTCCTCATAGGCGCCGGGGTCAAAGAGCGCGCTTTGCGCGCTGCACCGCTGCAAGAGCAGATAGCCCACGAAAAGCAGCGCAGCGATGATGAGGATGCGCTTGAGGCTGAACTTCTTTTTTCCGCCGCCGCCATTGCCGGAGGAGCTTAAAAGAAGGCCGAGCAGCAGCGGAAGAAGGCTTGTGCCCGCGCCGCGCTGCGCACCGCTGCGGCCGGACGAGGAGCCGCCGCCGAAACCGCCGCCGACGGGGCCGGAGCCTAAACCGTCGCCGCGCCTGTAGGCGTTGCCGCCGCCGGAGGTGACGCGCTTGCGCCTGCCGCCTGTGCCGGGTACTCGTTGCATATGGGATACCTCCTGCATGATAAATCACTGATGATAGAGAAATTATATCACATTATGCGAAAAATGGAACGAAAACATCGCCGCATGGAATTTCTTGCGCGTATGGAATTTCTTGCGATGTAAAGGAATCTATGTTACATTTATCAATAACATAAAAATAAACCCGTCATAAACGATCCTAATATTTTGAGGAGGGGCATATCGTGAAAATTCCCAAAAACGTACTGAGCCAAATGGTCAATGCGGATACCCTGAAGGCGTTGGGGCAGTTTTCCAACGCCGGGGAGGGCGAGGTCAAAAACGTGCTGGCGACGGCGTTGCCGGCGCTGCTGCAGGGCGTGGAGAGCAACGCGCAGGATACGGAATCCGGGCTGGAGGACGCGCTTGCACAGCATGCAAAGAATGACACGGGTGATATTACTTCCTTCCTGCAAAATGTCGATAAAGAGGATAGCGGAAAAATACTGAATCATCTCTTGGGTGAGGACGCGGGCAAGGTGGAGAAGAAGGCCGCAAAGGACGCGGGGCTTTCCAACGCCCAAACGGCGGCGATATTGACCGCGTGCGCACCGTTGCTGCTTTCGCTCCTTGGCCAGCACGGCCAGTCCGGCTCGCAAAGCAACGGCGGCGGTCTTTTACAGGCGCTGCTGGGTTCGTCCAACGACAACGACAACGGCAAGGAGGATGACGACAGCATCGGCGGCGAGCTGTTGGGCGCGCTGTTGGGCGGCTCCTCCCATAACAACAACAATTTGGGCGGCGCGCTGCTGGGTTCTCTGCTCGGGGGCTCCGGCAACAACAGCAACAACAGCGGCAGCGGTCTAGGCGGCGAGCTGCTGGGCTCCTTGCTTGGCGGGGATTCCGGCAACAACAGCAACAACAGCGGCGGCGGTCTTGGCGGCGAACTGCTGGGCTCTCTGCTTGGCGCCGGCGACAGCGACACACTGGGAGACGCGCTGCTGGGCGCGATATTGGGCGAGGAGGAAAAGAAACCTTCCTCCGGCAAAAAGCCCTCGTCAGGCAAGAAAAAGACGGATAAGAAA
>JAUNJX010000045.1 GCA_030533005.1 Clostridia bacterium
GTTGGACGAAAATCGTTCGGCAAATTGGCCGCAATTCGTTCGGCAAGTTGGCCGCCCCCCTCCCCAAAACATGCAAAAGCACCCTCTCCCGAAGGGCGCTTTTGCATAACTTAGGAGGAAGAAAATGAAGCTCTGGCGTTGCCTTATCCTTTGACGCTGCCCATGGTAACGCCCTTGATGATGAATTTGGAGAGCAGCAGGTACACGATGACGACGGGCACAATGGCCACGCAGATCATCATATACACCTTGCCCAGATCGAACTTCAAATAGTCCGCCGTGCGCAGCTGCGCGATCAAAATGGGGATGGTCTTTTTGGCGTTGGTGTTGATGATGAGGGTGGGCAGGAAGTAGCAGTTCCAGCTCTCCACAAAGGTGAAGATGGCCTGCACCGCGATGGCGGGCTTCATCACCGGCAAAACGATGGTGTTGAAGGTGCGGAATTCGCTCGCGCCGTCGCAGCGGGCGGCCTCCACGATCTCTAACGGCAGCACGCTTTCCATGTACTGTATGATATAGAAGTACACGATGGGCGCGGCGATCTTGGGCAAAATCAGCGGCCAATAGGTATCCATCATGCCAAGCTTGGTGCACAGCTCGATCAAGCCCAGCGTCGATACCTGCGTGGGCACCATCATGACCATGAGGATGAAAACCTTGGCAAAGCGCCGCATCTTGAACTGGTAGGCGTACAGGCCATAGGCGGACATGGCGGAAAAGTAGGTCGCACAGCCGGCGGCGCCCGTCGCCACAAGAAGGCTGTTGAAGATGCCGCGCACCACGGGGATATTCGCGTCGTTCAGGAGGTTGCGGGCGTTATACATGAAGGAATGGCCCGGCACAAACGTGAACGCCGAGGAGATCGCGCCGCTTTGCTTGGTGGCGCAGATGATGAGCATATAAAAGGGGAACAGGCACAGGAAGGTCATGAAGATCAGCAGCACATAGCTTGCGCCACGGGAAAGCCCCAGACTGAACTTTTCGCTGCGGAGTGTATTGCGTTTTGCTTCCATCTTGCTCACCTCAATTCCTTTCCCTTGGTAAGCGACCTGAATACGATCAGGCTCAGCGCCGCCGTCACGATAAAGATGATGATGGAGGTGGCGCCCGCCATACCGAGGTTTCTGCTTTGCAGATGCTTGTTCAAGTACATAATGAGGGTCAGCGTCGTGCGGTTAGGCTCGCCCGTGGCCTTTGTGAGTACCTGCGGCACGTCGAACATCTGTAAGCCGCCTATGAGCGACGTGATCGCTACATAGATCGTGATGGGCTTCAACACAGGCATGGTCACGCGGAAGAACACCTGCAACGGCCTCGCGCCGTCCACCTGCGCCGCTTCAAAGAGCGACTGGTCGATGCCCATGATGCCCGCCATCAGAAGGATGGTCGTGTTGCCAAACCACATCAAGAAGTTCATCAGCGCCACCAGCACGCGCGTCACGGTGGTGTCCGTGAGGATGCGCACCGGCTCGTCGATCCAGCCCATCTCCAGGAGCTTCATATTGACGGGGCCAACGGCGGAGAAGAGCATGAAAAAGAGCATTGCGAACGCCGAAGCCATGATCATGTTCGGCATATAGATGATGGTCTTGAAAAAGGGCTGCGCCTTGAGCTTCATGCGATAGCTCGTGAAGCACACGGCCAGTATCATCGAGACCAGAATTTGCGGAATAAAGCCCATCAGCCACATGATGATCGTATTGCCGAAGAATTTCGGCATATCGCCATTCTGAAAGATGGTGATATAGTTTTTCAGACCCACGAAGTTGGGGCCGATCTGCTTGAGGCCGGAGCGGTAGCTTTCAAAAAAGCTGTAGTAAAGCGTAGAGAGCAGGGGGATCAGATGGAAAACGATGTAGGCTATGAAAAAGGGCGCGATGAAGAAATAGCCCCATTTGGCGTAGCTTACGGATTTCCTCTTGAGCGGTAGTTGCTCCATGGCGGGTACCTTCCTTCCTATTGAAGTGAAGCGGTGAAAACGGGTGGAACGCGTTTCTCATGGAAAGCGGGACGGGCAGAGCCCGCCCCGCATGCGTGTTTACTGATCGTATCTCTTAGTAGGTAAGATCCGGATACATCTCGGTCACGAGGGTGTAGAAGTTCTGGGTGGCTTCCTCTTCGGTCACGGTGCCGTTGAAGTAGCCGCGCATGGCCTCCTGGAACTTCTCGTTGCAGCCCTGGTCATAGGCGCAGGTGTTGCTCAGGTCGATGCTGGTGGCGGAATCGAGCAGCACGGAGATGAAGTTCTGGCCGCCCAGGAAGTCGGAGCCGTAGGTGGTGTCCGCAGCCATTTCTTCCATGGCGGGCACGCTGTTGGTGAAGTCGTTGTACTGCTTCACGATCTCAACGAGGGTCTCGGTGTCGCAGGTGAGGGTCAGCATGACCTGCTTGACCAGCTCCGCGTTATCGGTGCCGGCAGCGCCGCAGATCCACGTGCCGCCCCAGAAGTAGCCCTGGGGACCCTTGACGATCGCCCAATCGCCGTAGCTGCCGTTGCCGACAACATTGCCCTTTTCGGCGTCAGCCAGCGTGTTGGGGCAGAGGGAGAAGTCGAAGAACCAAGCGGGCCCGAAGTAGCACATGGTCTTGCCGTCGGCCTTCGCGCCGGCCCACTGCTCGTCGCTCCAGAGGATAGCCTTGGTGTTGTAACCCTTATCGGTGAATTCCTTGGTCTGCTTAACCCATGCCTTGATGGAATCGTCGATCTGGATCTTGTTGTTCTCGTCGACCCAGGGCTTGGAAACGTTGTTGGAGAATACGCGATAGTCATCATCGAAGCCGGCGACCATGTTGTAGCCCTTGGCCTTGGCGTCGGCGGCGACGGTCTCAAACTTGGTCCAGTCGTTCAAGGCTTCCTGCACGGCGGCGGGATCGTCGGTGCCCAGCACGTCCTTGGCGATGGTGCGGCGATAGATAAGCCCTGCGGGGCAAGCCTGCCAGGATACGCCCTTGAGCGCGCCGTTGGCGTCGGTGCAAACGTCCTTGGTGTACTGATACATGTTGGCAACGTCAGCGTCGGTCAGGCCGAGGTCGTTGATGACGTCGAGGGTGTAATCGCTGTTGACATACTTGAGGGCATAGTCGGCTTCGATCAGGAACATATCGACCTTATCGTCGGCGGCTGCGGCTTCCTGTCCGAGCAGCGCTTCGTCCAGCTTGTTCTGGTAGGCGTTGTCGGCGCTGGGGGTCTGCACCCAATTCACGGTGATGCCTTCGGGAACGAGGCCCTTGTCCTCAAAGAAGGTCTTGAAGCGGGTCTGGAATTCGTCGTTCCAGCAGTAGATGTTGAACACCTTGCCCTGCTCGGCGGCGGGCTCGGCAGCAACTTCTGCGGCGGGCTCGGCAGCGGGGGCTGCGGGCTCAGCGGCCGGAGCGGGCTCAGCAGCGGGCGCCGCGGGGGCGGGGGCTGCGCAGGCAACCATCGAGAAAAGCATGGCTGCGGTCAGAAACAGTACGATCAGTTTCTTCATGATGTTTTTTCCTCCGTTTTTAATTTGCAAGCATAAAGCGTGCATTTTTTTATTTTATTTCTGAAGGGGTCGCCCCCTTCAAAATGAAAATCAAAGCTGTTTGACGGTGTCGCCTTCCCAAAGCTGGCCGGGTACCATGATCTGTACGGGAAGGTTGGTGAGCGGATGCTCGATGATATCGACGAGGCTTTGGGCGGCCTTGGTGCCCATGGTGGTCGCGTCCTGCCGGTAGGTGGTCAGGCGCGGGCGAAGCACCTGGGAAAGGAGGATGCCATCGTACCCCACGACGCTTACGTCGTCCGGAATGGAGAGACCCTGCTGCTCGATCTCGTTCATGCCGCCGATAAAGGAAAAATCGTCGGGATAGAGGATGCAGGTGGGGCGATCGTGCAGCGCGAGCAGCTCGCGGGTGGCGAGGCCGGAGGAGCGGGGATCGTGGTACAGGGCGCTTTTCACATATTCGTCCGGTACCTCCACGCCCAGCTTCGCGGCTGTGCTGCGAAAGCTTGCAAGGCGCTTTTGGGTGACCGAGGTGTCCTCGCCGTGGATGACGGCGATCTTGCGATGGCCTTTTTTGTAGACGTAGTTTACGATGTCCACCATGCCCGCGATATTGTCCGACATGATGGCGGTGCGGCTGTCAAACACATAATCCAGCGTCACCGTGGGAAGGTTGCTCTCCACCAGCTGCACGACGTCGGGATCCTTGAAATCCACCGAGGCCACCACCACGCCGTCGCAGTTGCGATACTTCGCGTGCTCGTAATAGGTCATGGACATGTCGCCGAGATTCTTGCTGATGAAGGTGATGTCGTAGCCCAGCTTTTCCGCCTCCACCTTGAGGCAGTTGAGTATTTCGGAAAAGTATTCGTGGCGTAACCCGCTGCTGGTCTTGTCTACGAACAGCACGCCCAGATTGTGGGAGCGATTGGTCTTGAGCGCCCTTGCCGCGGCGTTGGGCAGATATCCCATGGCCTTTGCCGTGTCGCGGATATGCTGCGCGGTTTCCTCGCCGATATCCGACTGTCCGCTAAGCGCCTTGCTTACCGTCGCAAGGGAGACGCCGCAGGCTATGGAAATATCCTTCTGTGTCACCATGGGTTTTGTACCTCAGCAAGATGAACGTAATGTTCGTAATCGATTCAGCCCTGTATGGCCTTCAAAATGGAGCGTTTGACTAAAAAAGTTACTTAATCGTTTTCGTTCTTTCATTATAGTGGGCAAGTCAAGGGAAGTCAACCCCCAATTTCGGAAAATTTTTCGGGGACAAGCCGTCGGTATTTGGCTATATAATAGGAAATATCGCCCTTCTGCGAAAAAAACAGCGCAAGGCGCGAAAATAGTATTTGCAATGCGCGCCCAAATCTAGTATCATATCCCTATCAACGAAATCGATTAAGCAAGCGCTTTTCAGCACTTTCTCACCACAATCTAAGGAGAAGCACCATGAAATTCGGCTATTTTGACGACCCCGCGCGGGAATATGTCATCACCACCCCCAAGACGCCGCTGCCGTGGATCAACTATCTGGGCAACGACGGCTTTTACGGGCTGATCTCCAACACCTGCGGCGGCTATGCCTTCTACCGCGACGCCAAGCTTCGGCGCATCACGCGCTACCGCTACAACAATGTGCCCGCGGACGCGGGCGGGCGTTATTACTATATCAAGGATGGCGCCGCCGTATGGAATCCGGGCTTTATGCCCACGAAAACGTCTTTGGACAGCTACGTTTGCCGTCACGGCATGGGCTACAGCGTGTTCGAGGCGCAAAAAAACGGCGTTTCCGCCCGGCTTACCTGCTTTGTGCCGCTGGGGGAAAACTGCGAGATCAACGCGCTGACCCTCAAAAACGATACGAAATCGGATAAGTGCCTGCAAATCTACAGCGCGTTTGAATGGTGCCTCTGGAACGCCGTGGACGATGCCACCAACTTCCAGCGCAATTTTAACGTGGGCGAGGTGGAGATCGAGGGCGGCACCATCTATCACAAGACGGAATACCGCGAGCGGCGCGACCATTACGCGTTCCTGCACGTCAACGCGCCCATCGACGGGTTCGACACGGACAGGGAAAGCTTCCTTGGCGCCTTTGGAGATTGGAGCGCGCCCGCGACCGTCATGGGCGGCGTGAGCAAAAACAGCGTCGCCTCCGGCTGGGCGCCCATGGCGAGTCAGCGCGTGGACGTTTCGCTGCGCCCGGGCGAGGAAAAGAGCCTCATCTTCCTGCTGGGCTACATCGAGAATCCCGACAAGGAGAAATTCTCCGCCCCCAACGTCATCAACAAGGCGCGCGCGCACGCGCTGATCGAGAAATTCTCCCGCATGGAGCAGGTCACGGCAGCCAAGGCCGCGCTCGCCGCCTACTGGGACGCGCTGCTCTCCCGCTTCAGCGTGCGCTCCAACGACGAGAAGGCGGATCGCATGGTAAACATCTGGAACCAGTATCAGTGCATGGTGACCTTCAACATGTCCCGCAGCGCGAGCTACTATGAAAGCGGCACGGGGCGCGGGATGGGCTTCCGCGACAGCTGTCAGGATCTTCTGGGCTTCGTGCACCTCATACCCGAGCGCGCGCGGGAGCGCATACTGGATATCGCCGCCATCCAGTTTGAGGACGGCAGCACCTATCACCAATATCAGCCCTTGACCAAGCGCGGCAACGCGGATGTGGGCGCGGGCTTCAACGACGATCCCTTATGGCTGGTCGCGTGCACATCGGCCTATATCCGGGAAACGGGCGACGCGAGCATCTTGGAGGAGCCCGTACCCTTTGACAACGTCAACGGCAGCGAGCAGCCCTTGTTCGAGCATCTGCGCCGCAGCATCGGCTACACCGTTTCACACAAGGGGCCGCATGGGCTGCCGCTCATCGGCCGCGCGGACTGGAACGACTGCCTGAACCTCAACTGCTTCTCCGAAACGCCGGGCGAAAGCTTCCAGACCTGCTCCAACTTTGAAAGCGGCAAGGCCGAAAGCGTCTTTATCGCGGGCATGTTCGTCAAATACGGCAAGGAGTACGCCGAGATATGCCGCCGCTACGGAAGCGAAACGGAAGCGGCGCAGATCGAGCGCGAGGTCGGCGTGATCGAACAGGCCGTCGTCAGCGCCGGCTGGGACGGCGAATGGTTCCTGCGCGCCTACGACGCGTTTGAAAACAAGGTGGGAAGCCGCGATTGCCCCGAGGGACAGATTTTCATCGAGCCGCAGGGCTTTTGCACCATGGCGCGCATCGGCGCGAAGGAGGGCATGGGCAAAAAAGCGCTTGCCGCCGTGCGAAAGCACCTCGTCAACGATTACGGCGTGGAGCTGCTGCACCCCTGCTATACCGCCTATCATGTCGAGCTTGGCGAGATCACGAGCTATCCCCCGGGATACAAGGAAAACGGCTCCGTTTTCTGCCACAACAACCCGTGGGTGGTGCTGGGCTTCGCGGCCGAAGGGGACGGCGAAAACGCGTTTGATATCTACCGCCGCAACTGCCCCGCGTATCTGGAGGACAAGAGCGAGATTCACCGCACCGAGCCCTACGTCTACAGCCAGACCATCGCCGGGCGCGACGCGCAAAACTACGGCGAGGCGAAGAACAGCTTTTTGACCGGCACCGCCGCGTGGACGTTCGTCGCGCTTACGCAGGGGATACTCGGCGTCTATCCCGATTTTGACGGCCTGCGCGTCACCCCCTGCCTGCCAAGCTCCATCACGGGCTACACGGCCACGCGCGCCTATCGGGGCGCGACCTATCACATCACGGTCAAAAACGAGGGGCTTGCTTCCCCCGAAATGACCGTGGACGGCGAGAGGATCGACGGCATGATCGTGCCCGTACGGGAGGGCAAAAAGGAATACGAGGTTTTGGTAAGGGTGTAACACGCCCCTCCCCCATCCCATCAGACAGCGACCCTGCGGCGATTGCGCCGCGGGGTCGCATTTTGCCGGCAAAAAAAGTGCGCATGGCGGAAAATCGTGCTATAATGTCAACATTGTGTTAAAAAGGCGATCCGCACAAGGGGTTTCTCCCCCGTCGGCGCCGCTGATTCTGTAAGCAATGTCATTTTATAAATCTATCACGGGCAAGTCCTCTTACCCCAAAGGAGTTCTTCATGTCTTACGCAAAGCGCGCACTCGCCGGTTTCCTTTCTCTGCTGCTCCTCTGCTCCTTCTGCATGTGCTTCCCGCAGGCCGCACGCGCGGAGGCTCCGTCAGACGGCCAGCATGCGGCGAACAGCGTCGCCGTGAACGCCGGGGGCGACGAGGTCTCCTCGCAAGAGATGTTCACGTCGGCGCTTGAGTTTCTCAAGGCCGCCACCGATCTTAAGGATCTCGCCATCTGGGCGGCAAGCACCGTATTTAAGATATTGCTTCCCTCGGATGATCCCAATGCGGCGCTGCTCAAAAAGCTCAGCGACAAGATCGACGACCAGACCCGGCTGATCAACGCGAAAACCAGTCTGATCAGCGCCCAGATCATCGAATCCTCGGCGCTCCAGCAGATAAACGCCTATTTGGAGAAGGACGCGGCAAAGACGATCCTGTCGTATAAGGAGACGCTTTATGATATAGACGCGGCTCTTTCGGACGGTCATATCACGCCGGACGTCGCTGCAACAAGGCGAACCGCGCTCCTTGTCCATGATCTTCCGGGCGCCGCGCCGCTTGGCTCCCTGTGCGATTTCGACAGGCTGGTCGTTGAGCTGGGCACGCTTTTGACCATGGGCTATGCGACGATCATACCCAGCAAGCCGCGCGCCAATCTTTTCACCCTCTATGACGAATGGCAGAAGCGCACCTATAAATGGGAGAATCAGGGCTATGAGGATCGCGCGGCCTTCCAGAACTGGGCGGTCGCCCAATACGCCACCGCCGCCGCCATCGACAAGCTTTCCCTGACGGCGAGGATACAGAAGGCGCGCGAGGACGGAACCGAGCCGCTGCTGCTCATAACGCGCCTGCGCGAGCTGGAGACACAGGTCGCAAGCGTGCAAAAAATGGCCGCCGCCATGAAGGTGGTAGAGCGCCCTGCGAAGTATCGCTATTATCAGATACCCGGGCATGAAAAGCTGCTTCTCTCCATACCGATGCAATCCCATGTGCCCGCAGAAGCCCGCTGGGCCGGCACGAGTGTGCTTAACATACATAATAGCAAGGGGCTCGCCTTTAACGGCAACACAAACAAATTTTATCTCAAACCCCACTTCTGGGAGGAGTATTCGTGCGACGCCGACGTGACCTATGAATGGCTGCAATCCGTTTACGAGGATTACGGCGGAAAAATGACCCTTGACGATATTTTCTTCGGCCCGAATGAAGGAAATATCTTCCCCTTGGTTCCCTTTCCCGATCCTTCTCCTTCTCCCTTTCCTCCTCTCACGGGCGCGGCAGCGTCCGACGCAAACAGCCTGTACTGGTATATCACGATCGCGCCCGTAGGCCCCGGCGCGTTGCAGATCAATAGTTTTCACGACCCGCTTGTCGTATACACCAATGTGGTGGATAGAGACTGCAACCTTAAGGATCAGACGCTCATGAAGTACGGGCCTTCTTCGGCCAGCCCCACCACGAATCTGCTATGCTACCGGCTTGTGGAGGAAAAGGAACCTGTATCGAGCGAGCCGGCGGACAATGCGCTGACCGGCGCCGATACGCAGGAGACCTACAACGTCACGCCCGTTGCCGGCGAAAGCGGAGACGGGCAGGAAACGGGCTGCTTTGAGGTCCCAAACTGCGATTACGAGGACTTCACCGGCTTAAAGCTGGCAGGCAAGCCCCTGCAGCGCGGCGTGGATTTCACCGTGGAAAAGAGCGAAACGGGCGTCCGGATCAAGCTTAGCGACGCCGTTCTCGCATCGCTTGGCGAGGGCATGCACACGCTCTATATCTTCTTTGTGAATGGGCAGGGCAGGGTCGAATTCCGCAAGCCGGGCGTCATTGCGGCCGCCTCTGTAATGGATGTGCCGGCGACCGGCGGCGCGCCGCGGCGCGGGATGGCGCTTATGCTCCTTACGGCGGCATGGCTCGGCCTGTGTGCCGCTTGCGCCGCCGCCCCGCAAAGACCGCGCCGGCAATAACAGACCGCATACGCGCAACAGCATTCGCGCGCGTCCAAATTCTTTACTTTTCTTTCAGATTATGGTACGCTGATTGAAGCAGAATTTCACGCAGCCCCAAGAAGCGCGCGCGTTTCCTCGGGCTTCATCCTTTCCGTTTGCGCGATGAGGTCGTTATGACGTATACCGTCGATTTCAGCATCATCTCACTGGCTTTCCTCATGGTCACCGTGATCTTCTATCTGCGCCAGATGAAGGTTCCCAGCCAGCGGAACAGCCTGTTTGCCGCACTCCTTTTGTGCGGCGTGGTGTCCTTGGTGTTCGATATCGTCGCGGCCTTGGCGGATCCTCGCGCCTATCTGCTCCCCGCATGGCTCGTGTATGCGGTCAATATCGTGTTTTTAGGCAGCGTGCAGCTTTCCGGCCCGCTGTTTCTTTTGTATACCATGACGCTCACGGACGCCTACGCCTCCATGCCTGCGGAGCAGCGGCGGCTGTCGTGGATTCCCTTTTGCGTTTCGGCGCTCGCGCTGCTGCTCACCCCCTTCCTCGGGCACAACGGCGTCTTTTATCTTGCGGAGGGCAACGTCTACAGGCACGGCGCGCTGCACCTTTTGCTGTATGTGGTGGTGGCGTTCTATCTCTTTGCCGCCTCCGTCGTGATGTTCCATCACCGCGCGACGCTTAGCAAAACCAAATTCCTCGTGGTGCTCGCCTTTTTGGGCAGCACCCTCATCGCCATGCTCGTGCAGATGTTCCACCCGTATCTGCTGGTCAACACCATGGCCAATGCCTTCGCGCTCTCGCTCATCTATTATGTGCTGGAAGCGCCCAGCAATCATGTGGATATCATGACGGAGATCTACAACCGCGCGGCACTCCTGCCGCTTTTGCAGGAGCTGTACGCGCAAAAGCGCCGCTTTACGCTGCTGGTGTTCCCGCTTCGCTCCCTGCACCTTGTCAATCACGCCCTGGGCATGCGAAACGGCGACCGGGTGCTGGTGGATGTGGCAAGCCGCCTCAAGCGCGCGTATCCCAAGGATTACCGTTTGCGCCTTGCGGGCGCGGTCTTTGGCGTGCTCATTCCGGAGGGGCGTCCCGTGACGGCGGAGGGGCTTACGGCCATCTATGCCACCATCCCGCGCGAATTCCACGCGGATAAGCTGCGGGTGCAGCTGGACGTCGGGCTGATCGGCATCAACAGCGAAAACGTCGATAGCGCGGAGGAATTCCTCACCATACTCGAAAACGTGCTCTCGCTCGACCGGGACGAGCACCTGCCCGCGATGCTGCTTGCAGACGCCGAGATCAAATCCCGCATGCAGGCGCGAAAGGCGCTGGAGCAAGCGCTCGCGCGCCTTGGACAACGGCGGGCTGGAGGTTTACTATCAGCCCATCCACAATTGTGAAAAAAAGCTTGTGGCGCTGGAGGCGCTGGTGCGCCTCAACGACCCGGAATACGGGCCGCTTCCCACGCAGGAGGCGGTGGAGCTTGCCGAGCAAAACGGCAGCATAGGCAAGCTGGGGCGGCTGGTGCTCCACAAGGTATGCCGCTTCATTCAGGACAACGACGCGCAAAGCTGGGGGCTTGACCACATCGGCGTCAACCTTTCGGCGGTGCAGTGCATGCAGCCGGATCTGGCGGACGCGATACTCCGCGTGTGCGCGCAGTATCATACGCCCTCGTCGCTGCTCGCCTTTGAGATCACGGAGACCGCCACGGGCTCGCTTGACATGTTGCAGCTGCATATGGAATGCCTTTGCGCGGCGGGCTTTTTCTTCCTGCTGGACGATTTTGGCAAGGGCTACGCCAACATTTCCCATATCGCGTACCTGCCCTTCCACTGCGTCAAGATCGACAAGGCGCTTTTGTGGGAGGCCGAGGAGGACGAAAACAAGCGTCAGCTTCTCAAGGGCGTCGTGGATCTTTTGAAAACGCTGGAGCTGCAAAGCGTCTGCGAGGGCGTGGAAACGGAGGCGCAGGTTGCACTCCTTCGGGCATACGGCGTATCCATGCTGCAGGGCTACTATTTTTCCAAGCCCCTTTCGCCCGACGCGCTGCTCGCCTATGTGCGGGAAAGGGGGGTGCGGGCATGACGTATGTGTATAATTACTCCCTTGGCTCCATCCTCTTTGGCGTGCTCACGCTCGCCTTCTTCTTCCGGCAGCGGCGCCTCAGGGATTTGCAGGATCGCCTGTTCGCCCTCATGCTCGTATGCGCGTTTTTCGCCTGCGTCTTTGACGCGCTCGCCGGCGCCATGGAGGCGCACGCGCTGCGCTATCCCGTCTGGCTTTTGTACGCGGTCAACATGCTGTTTTTGCTCACCATGCAAACCTGCCTGCCCTGCGTGCTGCAATATTCCCTGTGCGCCGCGGGCAAGCTTCGCGGCTATCCCTTCGTCGTGCGGACGGCCTTTACGCTGCCCTATCTGTTCATCGTGGCGTGCACGCTGCTCTCCCCCTTCGGGAAGCTCGGCATCTTCTATATCGATGCGGCGCACCGCTATTGCTACGGCGCGACGCACCTGCTGCTCTATATCAACGCCTCCCTCTACATGGCGATGACCACCGCGATCCTCGTGGGCAATTTCAAGACCATTCAAAAGCAAAAGCGCATCGTGATCCTGATCTTTAGCGCCATCGTGTTCCTTGCGATGCTGCTGCAGGTGCTTTTCCCCCGCTATCTTCTGACCGCCTCCGCCACCATGCTCGCCGTCACCGGCATGTTCTATGTGCTCCAGTCGCCGCTTGAGCAGCACGACCCCCTCACGGGCGCCTACAGCCGGATGCTGCTGCCGTCGCTGCTGCAAAACTATCACGACCGGGGCACGGATTACACGCTGCTGCTGTTTTTGCTGCGCTCCTTTGACCAGCTCAACGTCGCCTTCGGCCCGGAGGCGGGCGAGGAGGTGCTCCGCCAGCTCGCGGAGGATCTGCGCGAACGCTTCCCCAACGACGTCGTGGTCTATATGGACACCGCCGAATTCACCGTCGCCTGCGACCGGGTCGTGCCGCAGGAGGAGCTTAAGCTCATGCACGCCACGCTGCCGCGCGCCATCCTCACGCAAAACCATAAGGTGCCCGTCGATCTTTGCATGGCGGCGGTGCTGCACGAGGATACGGAATCCCCGCGCACCGTGCTCACGGCCACGGAATATCTCTACCAGCGGCTGCGCAGCTACCGCGGAAGCGACATGCTCTTTGCCGACGCCGCCTTTCAGGCCGAATGCACGCGCCAGATCAAGCTGGAGGCGGATATGGAGCGCATCCTTGCAGACGGCATGCCCACGCTGCTCTTTGACCCCATCCTCTTGATGGGGCGCACGCCCTGCGGCACGGACGCGCTGCTCAATATCCGCCACGCCGCCGCGGAGGGTGTAGAGCCCATGCAGCTCTACACCGCCTGCGAGCAGCTGGGCTACGCGTGGCAGTATCTTTCCCTCTGCCTACAGGCCGCCGCACCCTTTAGCGGGCAATTCAGCCCCGGCTGCCGCATCTATTTCCCGCTTCCCATATTCCTCTGCATGTCCGCCGACGCCGCAGCGCGCATAGAGGGCATGGTGCATGAGGCAAGCCTCTCCCCCGAACAGGTGGGCTTCTATCTGCCCGAAGCGCAGGCCGCGAGCGCCCTGCCCTCCGCGCTTGAAGCCATCGACGCGCTCGCCGCCATGGGCTTTTCCTTCCGGCTGGACAGCTTTGCCGAGGGCTATACCGACGTTTCCATCCTCACCACCTTCCCCGTTTCCGCCGTGCGCATAGGCGGGGAGCTGTTCTCCAAGGCCGCCCGCGACCTGCGCCAGCTCAAGCTCCTTCGCGGCACGGTGGATATCCTGCGCCGCGTGGGCATCGAGGTCATCTGCGGCGGCATCGACTGCACCGACGACGCCTCCGTTGCGGCGGCGGCGGACGTGACCATGATACAGGGCGCGTTTATTCGCGGCGTATGCGATTTTCCGCGCGGATAAAACATTTTTCGCGGGGGATTGACGCGTTCCCCGTTATGGGCGATAATGGATATATAAAAAAACAAGAAAAGACGTCAAAAAATTACGTTTCGAGGCTGATGCATGACCGTTTCCAGCTACCGCGAATCCATCAATGAAGCATGGCGCGTGCGAACCTATCGGGTCTGCCTGATGTTCGCCGTCATCGTTTCCGTGCTGGAGATCGGCATCTATCTATACGGCATATTGCGCCATGAGGCGTTCTTTCTGTCCAAGGATCTTTACCGCTTCCGTTTTATGTACCTGCCCATTTTGCTAAACGGCACGGCGCTCTTTGGCACGCGCCACGTTCTGCGCGATCCGCGCGTGTCCGATGCGCGCAAAACGCTTTGCATCTGCATTCTGGTGTGGTTCCTCTGCGCCGTGGTGCAGTGCGTGCATTATGTCTACGGCCCCGTGCTGCCGCTGCCCGTGCTCGCCATCTTCGTGGCGGGCATGTATGGGGAGCGGCGCTTCATCCGCTACATCACCGCCGCCTCCTTCGCGTCGCTCCTGCTTGCGGGCGTTTTGTGCTTGATAGAGCTGCGGCGCGGCGACGCGCAGGCGCCCCTTGATGTGTTGATCGCCGGGGCGATCCTGCTCGCGTCCTATCTTGCCTCCTGCCTGTTCTGCGAATATGTGACCCAGCAGCTACAGATGGTGGAGGCCAACAACCAGCGCCAGCGCGAGCTGATGGCGGAATGCAACCTCGATCCCCTCATGGGCATTTACAACCGCAAGGCGCTCTCGGGCATGCTCGACAGGCTGGTGCGGGAATTTTTGCCCGGCCGCCCCAATTTCCTGTTCATGCTGGATATCGATGATTTCAAGACCGTCAACGACGTATACGGGCATCTGGCAGGCGACGACGTGCTCATCAACCTCTCCTCCGCCGTCAAATCCGAATGCAGCGGCGACAACGTCTCCGCCTACCGCTACGGCGGCGACGAGATCATCGTGATGATGGAAAACATGACCCCCGCCGACGCCGTGCACATCGCGCGCGGTATCCAGCGCCGGTGCGACAGCATCTTCAAGGAGATGAAGGAGCCGCCGGTGCACTTTAGCGCCGGCCTTGTCCGCTACGAGCCCGGCATGTCCGTGGAGAGCTGGATCGCAAGCGCCGATCAGGCGCTGTACGAGGCCAAGGCCGCGGGCAAAAACCAGATCGTCGTCAAGGCGAGCGCGTCGGTGAATTGAACCTCCCGCCGCGCAGTTGACATATCCTCCCGAACGTGATATATCTAAAATAGTTTTTGATATTCTTATTCTTTTTGTATCTCCTTTTGCCCGCTTCTCTTTGGGCGTCAACACATTGGAAAGGTACGGCTATCCCTTATGTTCAAACGCATACCGCCCGCGCGGTCGCTGTTTGCGGCCATCCCCCTGTTTTTGCTGCTGCTTGGCGCGTTCTATTTGCTCCTTTTCCCCGGCGTGACGCTGCCGCAGGGCATCATGCTCTCCGGCGGCTTTATCCTGCCCAAAGGCGCGCTGGCGCTTGGCGGCGTGCTTTCCCTGGTGTGCCTGGGCGCGCTGGTGTGGCAGTCCAGCCGCCCGCGCGAAACCGCCGCCGTGCCCAAGGAGGCGGACGGCGCCGACGTGCAGCGCGCGTATCTTGATGAGATCGCCGCCACCCTCAACCGCATGGAAAAGGGCGAGCTTTGGGTGGAGCTGCATCAGGCGTACGAGGGGGATTTTGAACAGGTCAAGCTTGCGCTGTTCTCCTTCTCGGAGGAGATCAACCGCACGCTTTCCTCCATCGACCAAGCCGCGGGGCAGGTGGAGGCGGGTGCTGCGCAGGTCTCGGGCGCCGCGACGCAGTTCGCCGCCGGCGCTACGGAGCAGGCCGCCACCGTGCAGGAGCTGGCCGCGTCCCTTGCCGAAATGGACGCGGAGGTCGGCAAAACCGCCTCGGGCGCTGCGCAGGTGGGGACGCTGGTGCAAAGCGCCACGGCGGAGATGCAGGACTGCACGGCGCGCATGGACGCGCTCATCAAGGCCATGGACGCCATCAGCACGTCCTCCGCGGGCATTTCCAAGATCATCAAAACCATAGAGAACATCGCGTTTCAGACCAACATTTTAGCGCTCAACGCCGCCGTGGAGGCCGCGCGCGCGGGCGAGGCGGGCAAGGGCTTCGCCGTGGTGGCGGACGAGGTGAGAAACCTTGCCTCCA
>JAUNJX010000046.1 GCA_030533005.1 Clostridia bacterium
TACGTTCCGTAATGCCTCATATGAAAATCTGGCGTTTTACAAATACCAAACGCGGTGTTATCCTTGGGGCACAGTAAGAACACGGCAGGGCTGCAGACCGCCGATAGGACAAAAGCTTTTGACAAGGATAAGGAGGTAATTCGTTATGGAACTCGTCATGAAGGGAAAGACCGCTTCCACGGCAACATCCAAGAAGGTTTTTGGGTATCTGTGCATGTTTGTAGGCTTTGTTTTTGAAGGAATCCTGCTGACAGGCTCCGTTTCCGGCCTGCTTGCAGCACCCATGCTGCTTTTCCCCATTCTGGTGTGCGCGGGCGTGTGCATTTCGGAATTGAGCTAAGCGAAAGAACCGCAGTTTGGGGCGCGTGCGAAAAGCACGCGCTCTTTTTTTCCCCCGTTTACATTTCCGCGCGCCCCGTATATACTGATAACAACAGGAGGGCGAATGCTATGGATCAGGAAACCTTGGCGGCTGTAGCAGAAATGCTGCAAGCGCAAAATCAAGTCATTGGACAGATGATGAAGGATGTTGAAATGCGTCTCAACATGAAGCTAGAAAACCAAATTGAGCCGCAAATCAAGCTATTGGCAGAAGGGCATCAAACGATTCTTGAAGCCTTGGCGCCCAAAAGCCGCGTGGAGGATCTCGAAGATGAAGTCAAGGTGCTGAAATTGGCCATTCGTCAAATCACCCTTGAACTACAGGAATTAAAAAAAGCGCAATAAAAATCGAACATGCTATTCTTCAACGCAAGGAGGCTGAAAACATGAAGCTACGCAAACTGATCGCCCTGCTGCTGCTGTTTATGCTGCTTTTGCCCTGCGTAACGGCGTTTGCCGAAAGCGCCGCCACGCTCAACGATCCCACGGGCAGGCACTATCTTAACGCCGTGGCAAGAGCGCTGCGCCTAAAGGAGAATGCCGACCCCGCTTTCATCCATGGCGAGCTTGAAGCCCTGCAAAAAAGCGCCGTCTCCCATAAGCTCAAGGTCTCCAAGGCCGCAAAGCAGGCGCTGGACGAAGCGCTGCGCATCAGCGGCGGCTTTACCGAATCGGCAATCGAAAACGAGATCTTCTGGGGCAAGGAGCTTGCGCGGTTTCAAAAATCCTACGCCACCTACACCCTTAAGGACGACGACGCCGGCAACACCGTCACGGGTGATTGGGGCACGGTTTCGGGCACGGAGAATCCGGGCAGCGTGGTCGTGGCCACAGTAGGCGATTATACGATCTACGAAGGCACCGTCACGCCCGGCTACGAAGGCGTCATAGGCGCCGTCACGATCACAAAGAACCCCGTCGCCGCCTTCTATGACGATATGCTCCGCCCCGTAAGCAAGCTACAGGCCGCCGCGATACGCGCGTCTGCGGGCGACGGGCTGCTCGAAGGATCGACGGTGGCATCCAAGGACGGCCCCGTCACGATCATCAAAAGGAAATAACACGGCCATACATAAAAGAGCGCATGTGTCCGCATGCGTTCTTTTTTATGTTTTTTCTACCCGATTTTGGCCGTTTTCGGGTGATGACAGGAAGGAGCGCACGCTATATACTATATCTATCTATTGAGACACGGAACGCCGTTTCCACTATTTTGAAGGAGGTATGATCTATGAAAAATCGCAAACTGATCGCCCTGTTCCTCGTCCTTTCCCTGCTGCTTTCCTGTACGGCCGCGCTGGCCAACACCGCGCCCGAGCAGGCGTTCCGCGACGCGCTTGCCAAATCCCAGATGGTAAACGACGCAGGACGCGCGCATCTGTCCGCCACCCTCGAATCCCTGCTTGCAACAGCCGACACTTGGAAAATTGAGGTTTCCGCCGCGAACAGAGCGCTTATGAAAAAGGTCATCGACGCGCTGAAAGGCGAGGGCGCGGCCTTCGCCGATCTGACCGAGGAGGAACAGGCGTCCTTCGTTACCTTTGTGGACGATCTGCGCGATGAGGTGCTGCGCAGGATGATGCAGGATTCCGGATTGGCCTCTGTGATGGAAAGCACGAACGGCGGCGACCTGCTTGACGGAGAGCCGGACCGTCCGGGGCTGATAGACTAACGCCCCGCGCAAAATGACCTTCCGCGAAAACCCATCCATTCGCAAACGGCAACGCGCGCATGCTCCCCGCATGCGCGCGTTTTTATCCGTTGCAACATGTCGTTTATCCGACTATACTATATACGGATACATTTCTGAAAGGACGTTCGGCACATGAAGGATATGACCGCCAAGGAGGCCGCCGCCAAATGGGGCGTGAGCGACAGGCAGGTGCAGCGCCTGCTCGCCGAGGGACGCATCGCCGGCGCAAGGAAATACGGCGCTGCGTGGGTGATCCCCGCAAACGCGCCAAAGCCGCAGGACGAGCGCCGTGTGCGCGGCGGGAAGGCCGCACCCTTTTTCACGCTGCCCCGGCAGTCCCCCCAGCTCATCCTGACGACGCTTTACCACACGCCGGGCGGCGGCGAGGCGACGGCGGCGACGCTTGCCTATGACGCGGAGGCGCAGGCGCTGTTTTTAGCGGAGCTTGCGTATTTCCGCTGCGAACCAGAGCTGGCGCAGGAGCGCGCTTCGGCTCTTTTGCAAACGACCACGCGAAGCGACGTGGTGCTGGGCTGCTGCTTTATACTCTGCCTTAGCGCCATGTACGACGGCTGCGCCGCGCGCTGGTTTTCCGCCCGCAGCCGCATGGCGCAGCTTGCCTGCCCCACAGAGGAGGCGGCGGCGCTGCGGGATTTTGTGCTGGGGTCCGTGGACAGCGGGCTATATGACCGGCACGGCTTTCCCGCGTGGTTTCGGGAGGGGCGCTTCGATCCCCTGCCCGGCGACTGCTACCCGCAGGCGCGGCTGCTGTTTTTGAAATGGCTCATGCTCTCTCAGGGCGACCCCAGCGTCTCATGGGTATGCGGGCCGCTGATCTCGCAAAGCCGTCTGGAGGGCGCGCTGCTCTCTGAAATCTACTGCCGCCTGCTTGCCGCCATCGGCTTTCATGACCGGGGCGCGCACGACCTTGCCGCCCGTCACATTGACGAGGCCATCGCGCTTGCGCTGCCGGATCGGCTGTACGCGCCGCTAATCGAATACCGCAACGAGCTGGGGCTGCTGCTGGACGAGCGGCTCTCAGCCGTGGATAAAGCCGCCGCCGCCCAGGTGCGCGCGATGAACAAGGAGCTGCTTACCAACTGGGCGGCGCTTGCAAAAAAGGTGAAGGGCACGGTATACACCACCTCCCTTACCACGCGCGAGCACCATGCCGCCAAGCTTGCGGCCAAGGGGCTTTCCAATGCCGAGATCGCGTCGCGCATGCGCGTTTCGGTCAATTCCGTCAAGCGGTATCTGAGCGAGGCCATCGCCAAGACCGGCGCGAAGGATCGCATGGAGCTTGCGGCGTTCATCGCGCTGGAAGGGGAAACTGTGCCATAGGCACAGTCGTGCAAGGTCATGCGACCTTGCACGAGATTTACCATTTGCAACTGTTCGCTTCGCTCTCGGGCGTTGCAAATGGCAAAGAAACCCTTGACAAGCAAGGACTCTCGCTCGCGGCGTACACGCCGCCGCTCCCGAATAAAGCCTCCGGGGGCGACCCCCGAATCCCCCAGTCAGCCCTTACGGGCTGCCAGCCTTGCCCTCAATTCGCAATCAGCGCGTTGCTACGCTACCGCTTGCACCGCTTGTTGCTCATTAGGGCTTTGGACGAAGGGCTTGCCTCCCTCTTGAGGGAGGTGCCCGCCGATAGGCGGGCGGAGGGAGTCCTGCCCGCCATACCCTATCCTTTTTTGCCCCTTTTCGGGTGAGGAAAAGTGAATGCAAAGCGGGTATACTTAAGACAAAGAGCTTATTGCATCATGGGAATCTTTTGCTTTATGAAAAGGAGGTATCATCATGTACGCACGCAAATATCTTGCCCTGTTTCTGACCCTTGCCCTGCTGCTGCCCTGTATGACGGCGCTGGGGGCGGAGGATGACAACGCCGCTATGCTCTCTGCCTTAACAGACGCCGGCCCGCTGTTCGCCGTCGGCATGGGTCTAAATGAAAATGTCAGCCCTGCGACGCTCGCCAAGAGCATACAAAGCGAGCTGGACACCGCCCAAGCGCAGGGCATTACGGTATCGCGGGACGCTGCAACCCTGCTCACCGCCTGCGCCGAGGGGTATGCCGCGCTGGGGGGAGACGAACCCTTCGCCGGCAACGCCGGCGAATCAGCCGCCGCCATGATTGCCAACCTCACCAAAATCCTCGCCGCCTTGCAAACCGTCGACGGCAAAATCGCCGACGGCGTAACCAACGTAGCCGGCAACAGAGTCGGCGCCTTCCCCGGCACCATCCCCTTCTACGGCGACGACGACGACGTCTTCGTCAACGCCGAATACAGAGCCGTCCACCGCGCCTCCTCCGCCTTCCTCGGCGACGCCGCCGCAACAACCGCCCACAGAGCCCCAGCCGGCGTCTCCGACGCCGAAGGCGCAGCCACGCCCAATGCTAAATACAGCTTTGGCCTTACGGCGCTGATCGGCAGCACCAACGGAAATTGGATGTTCTATATACCCGTAAAAGCAAAAGCGGGCACATACAGCGTGGACGGCCAAAGCTTGGACGGCATCGCGCTCGTGGGCTTTGACGCCGACGCCGCCGGCAAAGCCAAGCTTTATAACACTGCGGATTTTAAAAAAGCCGATGGCGTCGAATACTCTCTATTGAAACCCAAGTTTGGCTTTGACACTGCGCCGGAAATTGGATTTCTTGCCACCGACAGCTTGCTGCTCAATCTGAATGCCGGAGTGAATATAACAAAATATGAAGTAAGCGAAGGCGGAGCGTACCGTGTTACGCTGCCCTCAAACGAACAGGCCACGGCGATCTTCGCCGCTGCCGTTACAAGCGCGCTGCATGACGCGAACATTTCCCGCGCGATAGGGGACGGCAGGATGGAGGGCGCGGGGCCGCGCGTCACGACGTTTACGCAAGTGGTCATCCCCCATTAATTTCGCCGTGCAGAAAAAGAGGGCAAAGGCCGCATGACCTTTGCCCTCTTTATATGCTTTGCCCTTACAGCCCGAACAGCCTGTTTGCGTTTTCCCATGTCGCCTGCGCCATTTCTGCCGCGCTTACACGGTGCAAGTCCGCAAGCTTCTCGCACACGGCGATCACGCCGCGCGGGTCGTTTCGTTCGCCCCGATGCGGCACGGGGGTCATGTAGGGGCAGTCCGTTTCCAGCAGCAGCCGCTCTTTCGGCACATACGCCGCCGCGTCCAAGAGCTTGTTCGCGTTTTTGAAGGTGACCGCCCCGCCAAAGGCGATGTAAAGCCCCATGTCCAAGCACTCCCGTGCGATCTCCACGGAGCCGGAGAAGCAGTGCATCTCCCCCTTCAGGCCGTCCTTGTGCGCGCGGAGTATGTCCATGCAGTCCCCAAACGCCTCGCGGATGTGCAGTATCACGGGCACGTCCAGCTCCCGCGCCAACGACAGCTGCGCGTCAAACCACGCCCGCTGCACCTCGCGCGGCGCAAAATCATAATGATAGTCAAGCCCGATCTCGCCCAAGCCCACGGCCTTGGGGTACGCTTGCAGCACGGCCTTCACCGCGTCAAGGTCGGAGAGCGTCGTGTGCGCCGCCTCATGCGGGTGCATGCCGATGGCGGCGTAGATAAAATCATGCTTATCCGCAAGCGCGCGGGTCTTCTCCCAATCCGCCGCGTCGCAGCACACGTCGATCACGCGCGCGACGCCTGCGGGAACAAGGGACGCGATCACCGCGTCCCTGTCCGCATCAAATTTTTCGTCCGATAAATGGGCGTGGGTGTCGAAATAGGTCAGCATACAATAGTTCCGTCGGGGAATTGTTCACTTACCGTCGTCAGCATGGACAGCTCGCTTTCGTCCTCGTTGACGGCGGAGAGGATCATGCCCTGGCTCTCGATACCCGCGATCATGCGGGGGGCGAGGTTGGCGGCGATGATGACGTTCTTGCCGATGAGCTTTTCTGGCTCGCCGTACCATTTGCGGATGCCGGAGAGTATGGTGCGCTGGCTTTCGCCCACGCGCAGGGTGAACACGAGAAGCTTTTTGCTGTTTTCGGCAAACTTGCAGTCCATTACGCGCGCCACGCGCATTTCCACCTTGCAGAAATCGTCAAAGTCGATGGTCTCGGGGAAGGTGGGGGCGGCGTGCGCCTTTTTCGCGTCCTTCTTTTCGGCCTTTTCCTCTTTTTTCTCCACCTTCTCGGCTTCCTTTTCGTCCTTCTTCTCGTCCTTTGCGCCGATACCGGTGGCGAGCGCCTCAAGCTCCTCCTTGATATCGATGCGGGGGAACAGGTTTTCGCCCTTGTGCACCACCGTGCCCACGGGCAGGCCGCCAAAGCGCAGGCTGTCGATGGTTTTTAAGTCCTCCCTGTCCGCGATACCCAGCTGTTCAAACATCTTGGGCGCGGTATCGGGCAAAAACGCCTGTAACAGCACCGCCACATAGCGGAGGCATTCGGACAAAACATAGAGCACCGTGCCAAGGCGTTCCTTTTTCTCCTCGTCCTTGGCGAGTATCCACGGGGCGGTCTGATCGATATACTTGTTGCACGCGTCGATGAGCTCCCAGATGCTTTGCAGCGCTTCGGGAATCTTGAGCGCGTTCATGTTCTCCTCCACGTTGTGCACGGTAAGCCCCGCCTGCGAGATGAGGAAGTTATCGATCTCCTCCTTGGCGCAATTGCGCTGCACCACGCCGTCGAAGTATTTTTCCTGCATGCCCACGGTGCGGGAAAGAAGGTTGCCCAAATCGTTTGCAAGGTCGCTGTTGATGCGATAGATAAGCGCTTCGTTGGAGAACGTGCCGTCCGCGCCAAAGGGTACCTCGCGCAGGAGGAAATAGCGGATGGCGTCCACGCCGTAGCGGTTGCAGAGCACCACGGGGTCAACGACGTTGCCCTTGGATTTGCTCATCTTGCCGCCCTCAAGCACGAGCCACCCGTGGCCAAAGACCTGCTTAGGCAGCGGCTCGCCCAAGGCCATGAGCATGATCGGCCAGATGATGGTATGGAACCTTACGATCTCCTTGCCCACAAGGTGCACATCCACAGGCCAGTATTTTTTATACAGGCTGTCGTCGTCGGAATAGAAGCCCAGCTTGGTGATGTAGTTAGAGAGCGCGTCCAGCCACACATACACCACATGCTTTTCATCGAAATCGACGGGGATGCCCCACTTAAAGCTGGTACGGCTGACGCAGAGATCCTCTAAGCCCGGCTCCAAGAAATTCGAGAGCATCTCCTTGGCGCGGGCGGGGGGCTGTATGAATTCGGGGTGCGTCTTGATGTGCTCGATGAGGGCGGGCGCGTACTTGCTCATTTTAAAGAAGTAGCTTTCCTCCTCCACGATCTCGGTCTTGCGGCCGCAGTCGGGGCAGCAATCGCCGTCCACCAGCTGATGCTCCGTCCAAAAGCTCTCGCACGGGGTACAGTAGTGGCCGGAATAGGTGGATTTATAGATGTCGCCCTGTTCGTAGAGCTTGCGGAATATCTTCTGGACGGATTTGATGTGATAATCGTCCGTGGTGCGGACAAACCCGTCGTTTGAGATATTCATGAGCTTCCACAAATCCTTGAAGGTCGCCACGATATCGTCCACATACTTCTGCGGGCTGACGCCCTTTTCCTTGGCCTTGCGCTCGATCTTCTGGCCGTGCTCGTCGGAGCCGGTCAGAAAATACACGTCGTACCCCGAAAGCCGCTTGTAGCGCGCGATGGCGTCCGCCGCGACGGTCGTGTAGCTGTGGCCGATGTGCAGCTTGTCGCTGGGGTAGTAGATGGGGGTGGTGATGTAGAAGGTCTTGCTTTTGTCGTTTGTTTTTTCCATAGTTGTATTCCTCCAAAGCTGTTTGCAATTAGTAATTAGTAATTAAAAAAATCGTCCCCACGCATAAGCGTATAGGGACGATTTTTAAATCGTGGTACCACCCTACTTCCCGTATGATTACGGCTCATAAGTGGACGCTGTATCGGGCGTCGGCCGCCGATCGCTCAAGCGCTGATGGAACGCAGTTCACGAAGGGTCGCTCGGGAGCCATGTTCGGCGCGATCGCTGTGGCCGGGCTTCCACCCTCCCCGGCTCTCTTTGCACTTGATTCTGCGCTTACTCTCTCCGTCATTGCGGCATATGCTGATTGGATAGAGCATAGCCTATTTTGGCGGGCTTGTCAAGTCGGTATACATGCTGCGCCCGCTAATCCAAGGATCTGTTGTTGTCGGTCAAAAGGCCGGTGCTCACCTCGTCGTCGTTGCCGTCGTCGGCGTGCAGCTCCCAGAGCATGCCCTCCTCAAAGGTGACGCGCACCGTGGGCACCTCACGGCTTTTCCACAGATACACCTGAAATTCGTTCACGTCCAATATCTTTTCGCCGGCGCCGCCAAACACCTTGCACACGTCCTCGTAGCTTTCGCCCGGCCGCAGGCGCCCCACGTTGATGACCGTCACGCCCTCGTCGCCCGCGTCGGGGAAGGGGGCGGATACGGAAAGCCACGGGGTCGGCGTGTTCTCTGGGTACATGGAGGGAAGCGGCGTTTGGTTCGCCGTTTCCTCCTCGATCTTCTTTGCCATCTCGTGCACGTCGATCACCATATCCGGCGTAAGGTCAAGCTGATCCAGCACCTTGATCGCCCGCTGATAGCCCTGCTGCGCCGCCTTGATGAAGAAGCGCACGCCAAGGTTTTCATCCTTTTCCGTGTTGGTGCCGTTATATAAAAGCGCGCCAAGATAGAATTCGCAGCGGGGATCCTTCTTGTCCGCCCCCTGGCAGATATAGCCAAAGCCCTTCTTGGCCTCTGCCTTTTCCTCGTCGGTGTCCGCCTCGTTTTCGGTGAGCATCACGCCCGCGATGAACATGCCGTCCACGTTGCCAGCCTCCGCCGCCTGCCCGTAATAGCGCATGGCAAGCTCTCGATCCTTTGGCACGATCACGCCGTCATAATACATCTCGCCTAAGCTCGCGGCCGCCTCCGCGTCGCCCGCGTCGGCGCTGATTTTCAGCCACTTGGCAGCCTTTTCGCCGTCCACCTCCGTGCCGATACCGTTTTTATAGCATGCGCCAAGCTTTCCTATCGCTTCCATATCGCCTTGATTGGCGGCCTTTTCATACCAATTCACGGCTTCCGCGGCGTTCGCGTCCACGCCCGCGCCGGATTGCAGCATCCGCCCGTATTCGTACATGGCGCGCAATACACCGCCGTTTGCGGCGCGCCGCATCAGGTCTGCCGCCTTTTTGTCGCTCGCCTTCACGCCCTGCCCGTCCCGCTGGCAAAGTGCCATGCGGTAAGCCGCCTCAACGTTTCCCAAGGCGGCGCTTTCCTGAAATTTATCAAAGGCCGCGTCGAACTTGTTCTGCTCATAGAGCGCGACGCCCTCTTGAAGCTCCGTGGAGCCGTCCGCCGGGGGCAAGGGGGTGGATAGATCGGGCGTGGCCGCAGGCAAAGGGGTGGGGGAGGGGAGCGGGGGCATTGTCCACGCGGGCGCGTCTGTGGGCGCCGCCGTTCCCGCGGGCACGCTTGCGCCGCCCGGCTGCATCCAAGGGGCGGCGGGGGAGCCTACGGGCATGGCGGGCGGGGGAAGGTAGGTTTCCTGCGCCGCGCAGCCTACAAGAAGAAGGGCACAGCAAACAAAGAACAGCAAGCTTCGCGTACCGCGTTTCCTCATGCGCACCTCCATCTTCAACAAAAGGCCCGCTTCGGGCCTTACGCAAAATAAAAATCCTTGGGTGGTTTGGAGGGTCGCGCCCTCCAGAGGCTATATTCCGAAAAGGTCGCACGACCTTTTGCGAATGCGCCGCATTACTCCGGCATCATGACGGGTATGAATTCCAGCACCGCCGCCACGAACCTGTCCGGCTTTTCCTCATGCAGAAGATGGCCGGCGTTGCGCACCACGGCAAAGCCCGCGTCGCGCAAGGCCGCGTGGAAGATGTCCACGTCCTCCGCCTTATGCCACTTATCCTCGCTGCCCTGCAAGATGAGCACGGGCACGCTCATATCCCTGAGTCTATGCAGTATCCCTTCCTCGTCAAAGCTTTGCAGGGTCGTTCGGATACAGCGCCGCCCGTCGGGATCGGAGGCGGGCTTATAGTATTGCTCGATCACGTCGTCGTTGATGTTGGTAAGGTCAAAGAAGCAATCCTCCAGCACCTTCCGCACCGTCCCCATGCCGTAAAGACGGCTTGCTATGCCGCCAAAGAGACCGCTGTCCATAAGCTTGACGGGCATGGGCATATCGCCCGTGATGCCGCCGGGGGTAACGAGCACCAGGCGCCCCACGCGCTCCGGATAATCCAGCGACAGCTGCATCGCGTACAGGCTCCCCATGGAAAACGCCGCAAAATGCGCCGATTCGATGCGCAGCGCGTCCATGAACAGCCGCAGCGCCATGGCGTGCGCCTCGATGGTGTAATCAAAATGCAGGGGGCGATCCGAATACCCATGGCCGGGCAAGTCCACCACGATCACACGGTAATGCTCCCGCAGGCGGTAAAAGACGTTGCGCCATGTATAGCCGGACTGCGCGATGGAATGCACGAGTATGAGGGGCTCTCCCTCGCCGTCCTCGATATAGTGGATGCGCGTCGCCTCGTATTCGATGCGGGGCGCGGCCTGCCACGCGGGCTCCTCGATAGGCGGCGCCGTCTGCGGCTGCGGCTGCGGCTGCGGTGCGCCCTCGCCCTGCGCCTGCTGGGCGGTCGCTTCCAAAATGGATTCCATGGAGGCAGCGGCAGACTGCGCCTGCGCGCGTTCCTTGGCACGGAAAACACGGCTGGTTCTAGGCTGCTCCGCAGGAATTTCGATCGGCAGCAAAATGGTGGCGAATTCGCCCACATGCTCCGAATTGATAAACTTTTTAATTTCCAAAGAAAGGCTCACGCCGTTCCTCCTGTCCATACAAAGGCGGGGCTTATCGCCCTATCCCTGTTTCCATACAAATTCAGTTTATTTTACATGCTTTTAACTTGGATTGCAACCAAAAGGAGAGAAATAGCACCGTTTGTTCACGGTTGCCATGTATTTTTACAAAATTTAGCTCGAAACGCGCCCTATTGCGCGTCCCGCATGTCAAGGCAAATGCGCCTTAGCTTTTCCTTGGTGTTGTCGGCGGGCTTGCGGGCGCAGTGCAGCAGCAGCGCGCGTTTGATCTCGCCCACGCGCTTGGAGGGCGCAAGCTCCAGCCACGCCATGATATCCTCGCCCGTGCAGTTGAGCTCGCTCTCCGAAAAAGGCGCGTGCTGCTGCTTCATTTCCATCAGCACCCGCTTAAAGCGCACCGCCGTTTCGACCGGCGCCGTCTTTTCCGTCCTGCCCGAGCCGTACACGTCCGCCTCACGAAGCGCCGTCACGCGCAAGCTGTGCGCGTAACCCCAAAGCGCAAAGCGCTCGCGCAGCGTGCTTTCCTTGGCCAGCCCCGTCAGATCGAACATGTGGTGCGCGATCAGCGCGCACGCCTCGTCCACCACCGCCGCGGGGTACTTTAGCCGCGTAAGTATCTCCCTTGCCATGTCCGCGCTGATGCGGTCATGCCCGTACATGTGCCCCGTGCCCGACGTTTTGCCCGCCACCTCCGCGCTTAGCGCCGCTTCCTCCTCCGCCGTATGCGGCGAAGCGTAATCGGGCGGCTCCACGTCCGCTTGCTCGTTGCGGCGCTTGGCCTCGGGCTTGCCCACGTCATGCAAAAGTGCGGCCAAGCGGCAGGCAAGCGCCGTCTGCGCGTCCATGCCGTTTATCTCCATGCACGCCGCCGTATGCAAATTGTGATACAGCACCGTATACGCGTGATAGGTAAGGCGCTGCACCTGATACCGCCCCAAGCAAAGCTCCGGCAGGATCACGTCCAGCGCACCCAGCTTATCCAGCATCACAAGCCCCTTATAGACCGGGCTGTCCTCGCCGGGCGCCTTGCCCGCGTTGCCCTTTGCGCCATAGCGCACGTCGGAAAGCAGTATCTTTGTAAGCTCGTCGCGTATGCGCTCGGCGGATATGTCCTTTAAGCCCTTTGCGTGCTTCTTGGCGGAGGCAAAGGTCTTTTTTTCCACCGTAAAGCCCAGCTCACAGGCAAAGCGTACCATGCGCAGCACCCGCAGCGCGTCGTCCTGCATGATCTCGTCCGGCTCCGGCGTGGTGGCGGCGATAATACCCCGTCGCAGATCCTCCAGCCCGCGCCGGGTAGGGTCAAGCACCTCGCCCGTGCGAACGGATGCGTACAGGGCGTTGACGGTAAAGTCGCGGCGAAACGCGTCCTGCGAAACGGATGTGCCAAACTCCACGCGTTCGGGCTTGTGCGCGCCGCCCTGCGCGTACACGTCCTTCCGAAAGGTGGTGTGCTCGTAGGTATCGTTGCCGGGGCATAAGAGCACCGTGCCGTATTCCACGCCCTGGGGCACATAGCGAAGCGCGTGTTTTTCGCACAGCTCCATGAGCTTTTCCGGCGTCATGGAGGAACAGACGTCCCGATCCTGCACCGGATATCCCAGCAGCGGATTGCGTATCTGACCCCCCACGGCATACAGCACCGTACCCGCCTCATGGAAGAAGCGGGCAAGCGCCGTCAGCTCTAATGGAAAGGTCACTTTTGCCATATGGGTCTTAATCCTCGTCGGTCGTTTCCTTTTCCGTATCCGTATGCATCTCGGCGTCCATCTCCGCCTCGATCTCCTCCTGGGTTGGCACGAGCGCCACGGAAATGACCCGCGTGCCCTCGTCCACCCGCATGAGGCGCACGCCCTGCGTGTTGCGGGAAATGACGCTGATCTGGCTTAACGGCATGCGCATGACCGTGCCGTCGTCGCGGATGAGGATGATGTCCTCGTCCTCGCCCGGATGCGTTGCCTTCATGCAGGCAAGATCGCCCGTCTTTTCGGTGAGGCTCTGCGCGGCAACGCCCTTGCCGCCCCGGTTTTGCAGGCGATAGCCGCTTTCCGGCGTAAGCTTGCCCATGCCGTTATCCGTAACGGTGAGCACAAAGCTGTCAGGGCGGATGATGCTCACGTCCACCACCTCGTCGCCCTCGTTCAGGAGAATGCTTCTTACACCCGTCGCCGTTCTTCCCATGGGGCGCACATCGTTTTCACTAAAGCGGATGCACTTGCCCTTCTTGGTGCCCACGAGGAATTCGTCACTGCCCTTTGAGGCCATGACGCCGATCAATTCGTCGTCGTCGCGGAGGTTCTGCGCGATGATGCCCGTGCGGCGGATGTTGTCGAATTCCGACACGGCGGTCTTTTTGATAACGCCCTGCTTGGTGGCAAGCACCAGATAGGATCGATCCTTCGCCTTGGGTACGGGGATCATGGCCGTGACCTTCTCGCCGCCCTTGAGCTCTAACAGGTTCACGATGGCCGTGCCCTTGGCCTGCCGCCCCGCCTCGGGGATATTGTAGCACTTCTGGCAGAACACGCGACCCTGATTCGTAAAGTACATGATCTCGTTGTGCGTGGTGGTGCCGAATATGTGCTCCACAAAATCCTCCTCCTTGGTGGTTTGGCCGATGATGCCCTTGCCGCCGCGGTTTTGGCTTCTGTAGGTGTCCATGGAGAGACGCTTGATGTAGCCCTGATGGGTGAGCGTGACCACCATGTCCTCCTGCTGGATGATGTCGTCAAGGTCGATGTCGTCCGTGGCGACGGCGATCTCGGTGCGGCGGGGATCCGCAAACTTGCGGCGCACCTCCAGCACCTCCTCCTTGATGATGGACAAAAGCTTGCCCTCGTCGGAAAGCACGCTCTCATAATAGCTTACAAGCTCCATGAGGCTTTTATGCTCGTCGAGTATCTTATCCCGCTCCAAGCCGGACAAGCGCGCAAGGCGCATGTCCAGTATCGCCTGCGACTGCTTTTCGGACAGCGCGAAGCGCTCCATCAAATTCGCCTTGGCGATGGGGGTGGAGGCGGACTTTTTGATGATATCCACGACCTCGTCGATGTTATCCAAGGCAATGATGAGGCCGTCGAGTATGTGCAGGCGTTCCTTGGCCTTGTCAAGCTCGTACTGCGTCCTTCTTGTTACGACCTGCTCCTGATGCTTGAGGTAGTACCAGAGCATTTCCCGAAGGTTCAATACCTTGGGCTCGCCATCCACGAGTGCCAGCATGATTACGCCGAAGGTATCCTGCATGGGCGTGTGCTTATAGAGCTGGTTTAATACGACGTCGGGGGAAACGTCCTTTCTAAGCTCGATCACGATGCGGATGCCGTTGCGGTTGGATTCGTCCCTGAGCGCCGTGATGCCGTCGATGCGCTTTTCATGCACCATGTCGGCGATGCGCGCGACCATGCGCGCCTTGTTGACCTGATAGGGTATTTCGCGCACGATGATGCGACCCTTGCCGTTGGGCAGGACGTCGGTTTCCACCTTGGCGCGCACGACGATGCGCCCGCGCCCCGTCCTGTATGCCTGCCTGACGCCCGACACGCCCATGATGAGGCCGCCGGTGGGGAAATCGGGGGCGGGGATGTAGTTCATCAGATCCTCCACGCCGATCTCGGGGTCGTCGATCATGGCGACGTACGCGTCGATGACCTCGCCCAGATTGTGCGGGGGGATGTTGGTGGCCATGCCCACGGCGATGCCGCCCGAGCCGTTGACCAAAAGGTTAGGGTAGCGCGCGGGGAGGACGGTGGGCTGCATGAGCGTCTCATCGAAGTTGGGCATGAAATCCACGGTGTTCTTATCGATGTCCGCGAGCATTTCCACAGAGAGCTTGGAGAGCCTCGCCTCGGTATAACGCATGGCGGCGGCGGAATCGCCGTCCATGGAGCCAAAGTTGCCCTGCCCGTCCACGAGCGGATAGCGCGTGTTGAAATCCTGCGCCAGACGCACCATCGCGTCGTATACGGAGCTGTCGCCATGGGGGTGATACTTACCCATGACGTCGCCCACGATGCGCGCGCTCTTATGCGTGGGCTTATCGGCCGTATAGCCCTGTTCACCCATGGAAAAGAGGATACGGCGGTGCACCGGCTTCAAGCCGTCGCGCACGTCGGGCAGCGCGCGGTTGATGATGACCGCCATGGCGTAGGATATGAAGCTGCGCTTCATTTCGGATTCCAAATCCAATGGTTTGATTCTCGGGTTGACTTCGTTCTCGTACATTGAC
>JAUNJX010000047.1 GCA_030533005.1 Clostridia bacterium
TCAGCGCATGGACACGATGGAGAACGCGATCCTCAAGATCAACATCAAGCTGGAAAACCAGATCGAACCCCAGATCAACGCGCTGATGGAGGGGCAAAAGCTGATGCTGGAAACCCTTGCGCCGCGCGCCAAGGTGGACGAGCTGGAGGACAGGGTGAAATTTCTCGAATTCCGCCGTTCCTCCAATGAATAAAGCGATCGATGCGCGCCAAAGGGCGCGGCAAGGTTTTGCTGCTGGTTTTGCTGCTTATATGTAACGCTCCCTTTCGAGGGGGCGTTTTTATGATTGTTTTCCGCATTTCAGGAACCATCTTGTGAATCCCGCACGAAATTTCCACAACATATAGCGGTATCCCTTGCGTTCTTCCATAATATTGTTTATAATAAAGCGATAAATAGGGAAAATTTACACTTTGCGCCATTCTGGGTATAAGGAGTCGCATCGCATGGAGGAAACCAACCGGCGGGCCGCCGGAATCGCTGGGTTCTGGAACGGTTTGTCTCGCCCCATCAAGATCGCCATCATCGCCGGCGGCGCGCTGCTGCTGGTGCTGGCGGTCGTTTTGGGCGTGCGCGGCTCGCAAACGGAATGGGAGACCTTATATGTGAATCTCGAATCCTCACAGGCGGCGGAGTGTTATACAAAGCTGGAAGGCCTTGGCTATCAGGTTCGCATCGAGGGCACGGGCACCATCAAGGTGCCAAAGGGCACGGCGGATGAAGCAAGGCTGCGTTTGCAGCAGGAGGGGTTCCCGCAAAACGGCTTTTCCTATGATCTTTACAGTCAGGGCGCCGCCCTGGGCGCTACCGAGGCGGACAAAAAGATGTACGCCCAGTTTCAGGCGGAACAGAACATCGCCTTCATGCTCAAGCGCTATGCCATGATCGAGGACGCTACCGTGATGGTCGTGCTTGCCGAGCAAAGCCAGTTCGCGCTTTCGGATACCGCGCGTCCCGCGTCGGCGACCGTCGTGCTTACCCTGAAATCGGGCTACACCCTAAGCGCCGCCGAAGCGCAGACCATCCGCAACGCGGTGGCCGCGTCGCTCGCGGGCTTACAGCCCGAAAACGTGGTGCTCTCGGATACCAACATGCAGCTTTACCGCGAGAGCAGCGAGGATTACACCTCTGCCACGGGGGACAGGCTGTCGCTGGTCAAAAAAACGCAGGATCTGATCCAAAGTCAGGTCTATAATCTGCTTGCGCCGGTGTTCGGCTCCGCCAACGTTACGGTTTCCGCCAATGTCAAGCTGGATTTCGATAAGAAAAACACCCGCACCATCACCTACACGCCGCCGGGCGATGAGGAGAACATGGGCATCATCGTGAGCATGCGCCAAACGGCGGAGCGCACCACGGACGACCCCGCGGCGGGCGGCACCGTGGGCTTTGACGCCAACGGCGCGGCGCCGTGGTATCCCGGCATGACGGACGACACCAACGCCAATTACTATCAATACACGCAGGAGCTCAACGCCGAGGTCAACGAGGTGCGCGAACAGATCGAGGAAGCGCAGGGCGACATCACCTCGCTGTCTGTCGCGGTATTTTTAGACGCGGGGGACGAATGGGACGCCGCCATGGAGGAGGTTCGCAGCATGGTCGCGGCCGCCGTGGGGGTGGACGCGGAATACATCACCATCATGCGCACGCCCTTCAAGGTAAACGAGGAATATACGGCGCTTGTGGAGCAGCAGCAGCAACAGCAGCAGCAGGCGGCGGCGCAGAGCAACGAGGCGCTGCGGCAGCGGCTTATCCTGATCGCGGCCATCGTGGGCGGCGTGATACTGCTTGCGTCCTTCGTGCTGGGCATCCTTGCGCTTAGAAAGCGCGCCAAACGCAAGAAGGCGGAGGCGGAGGAGCGTGCAAGGCGCGAGCAGGAGCTTTTCGAGGCGCGCTTAGCCGCGCAGCAGGAGGAGGCGCAGACCGTGGTGGCGGAGGATACCGAGGCCACCAAGCGGCTCAACTATATCAAGGAGCTTACGGAAAACACGCCGGAAATGATCGCGCAGCTTTTGCGCAACTGGCTTACGGATGATTACGGCAGATAGAGCAGGACATAGAAAGGGAACGCGGGGAAAAGGATGGAGCTTTCGTTAAGACAAAAAGCCGCCGTACTTGTGGTGTTGCTTGGGAAGGATTATTCGCCCAAGATCTATAAGTATCTATCCGAGGACGAGATCGAGCTTTTGACGCTTTCCATTACAAGCCTTGATCGCATCGATAACGATCTTTCCGGCGAGGTTCTCGAGGAATTTTACGAGATGGCGCTTGCGCAGAAGTACGTCACCGAGGGCGGCATGGATTACGCGCGCGATGTGCTTGTCGCCGCCATGGGGCAGGATAAGGCGGACGGCCTGCTGGGTCGTTTGACCTCCGCCCTGCAGGTGCGCCCCTTCGATTTTATCCGCCGCGCAGACCCCCTGCAGGTATGCACCTTTATACAAAACGAGCACCCGCAGACCATCGCGCTCGTGCTTTCCTATCTCGATACGGGTCGATCCTCCATGATACTCGGGTCGCTGCCGCAGGAGCTGCAGGCGAACGTCATCAAGCGCATCGCGCGCATGGGCGTCGTGTCGCCCGACTATATCAGGGAAGCCGAGCGGGTGCTGGAGCATAAATTCTCCACCGTCGGCATCACGGCCAACGTTACCGTGGACGGCATCGATACCATCGTGGAGATACTGAACTCGCTCGACCGGGGCACGGAGAATTTCATACTCGATTCCATCGAGCAGGAGGATCCCGAGCTCGCCGAGGAGATCCACAACAAGCTTTTCGTTTTCGAGGATCTTTCCAAGCTTCCCAACCAGAGCGTGCAGGCCGTGCTCAAGGAAGTGGACAACGACGTGCTCACCATCGCCCTTATGGGCGCGAACGAGACGCTCAAGCAGAAGATATTCTCCAATATTTCCAAGCGTCTGGTGGAGACCATCGAGGACAACATGAAGTTCATGGGGCCTGTGCGCGTGCGCGACGTGGAGGCCGCGCAGCAGAAGATCGTCAACGTCGCAAGGCGGCTTGAGGACAGCGGCGCGATAGAGCTGACGCGCGGAGGTGCGGACGATGACTACATCACCACATAACGGCGGTGATAAGCGGGTCAGCCTGCCTACCTTTGACGAGCTGGTGGAGGCGGGCGCTATCGTTGTACCCACATACCATGAGGACGTTGAGGCGGATGCGGCTTCACCGGATGCCGCGGCCGACCCTGTGGCGGAGAAGCTTGCGCAGGAGAGAAGCAAACTCAAGGCGGAAAGCCGGCGCATCAAGCAGGAATGCGATAAGATGCGTCAGGACGCGGAGCAGGACGCTATGGCGATCCGCGCGGAGGCCGCCAAACAGGCTGAGGAGATCAGGGAAAAGGCAAAAAAGGAGATCGAGGATACCATTCAGGCGCGTTACGAGATGGAGGTAGGCCACCTTCGGGACACCGTGGCGAAAGCTGCCGAAGGCTTTCAGACGAAGAAGGACGAGCTGTTTGCCGGCATGCAAAAGCGGATGCTGGACACCTGCATGGGGATCGCGGAGGACATTCTCCATTATGAGCTGGACAAAAGCGCCGACGCGTACCGTTCTATCGTACAGAACGCGGTGACGATGCTGGATACGGAGGAGCGTATGACGCTTCGCGTGCCGCCCGTAGCCTACGAGCGGCTCTTTGGCGGCAAGGACAACGCGCTTCTGCGCCAGATGGAGGAACGTCAGGTTAAGGTACTCAAGGACAGCGACGTCAAGGAAGGCGACGCGCTGGTGGTAACGGATCGGGGCAACATTCGCGTGGGAACGCAGACGCAGTCCGCGCGGCTTCGGGAAACGGTGCTCATGAAGTGGGGCGAAAAGCAATGAGCGGCGCGTGCGAACAGATGAACGCGTGGTTCGATCGCCTTGACGCCGCGATAGCGGAAGCGGACACGGTGGAGCACAGCGGCCAGATATCCCAGATCGTCGGCATGACGGTGGAGGCAAACGGCCCGCCCTGCAGCATGGGCGACGTGTGCCGCATCCAGCAGAGCACGGGCGCGCGCAGGGAAACCATGGCGGAGGTCGTAGGGTTTAAGCAGAACAAGCTGCTGCTGATGCCGCTGGGCAACCTTTCGGGCATAAGCCCGGGCGATAAGGTGTTCGCTACGGGCACCCAGCTTCGCGTCAAGGTGAGCAGATCCCTGCAAGGGCGCGTGCTGGGCCCGCTGGGCGATCCCATCGACGACGGGCCGCCCATCGAGGCGGAGCAGGAATACGGCATCGACAACGACCCGCCCAGTCCCCTCAAGCGGGCGCGTATCCACGATATTCTGCCCATGGGCGTGCGTGCCATCGACGGCATGCTCACCATCGGCGTAGGCCAGCGCATGGGCATATTCGCAGGCTCCGGCGTGGGAAAGAGCACGCTGCTGGGCATGGTCGCCCGCAATGCCGAAAGCGACGTGAACGTGATCGTGCTGGTGGGCGAGCGAGGGCGCGAGGTCAAGGATTTTATCGAAAAGGATCTGCGGGAGGAGGGGCTGCGCCGCACGGTGCTCATCGTCGCCACAAGCGACCAGCCGGCGCTGCTGCGGCTCAAATCCGCCATGGTGGGCACCTCCGTTGCGGAGTATTTCCGGGATCAGGGCTATAAGGTGATGCTCATGATGGACAGCCTGACCCGTTTCGCTATGGCACAGCGCGAGATCGGCATGGCGACGGGCGAACCGCCCATATCCCGCGGCTATACACCCTCCGTTTACTCCATGCTGCCGCGTCTGTTGGAACGCTCCGGCACGAGCGACAAGGGCTCCATCACAGCGATCTACACGGTGCTCGTGGAGGGCGACGACATGAACGAGCCCATTTCGGATACCGTGCGCGGTATTTTGGACGGGCATATGGTGCTCTCGCGCAAGCTTGCCAACAACAACCACTATCCCCCTATCGACGTGCTGGCGAGCATCAGCCGTTTGATGCCGGAGATCGTGCCCGAAGCGCATTACCGCATGGCCTCACAGGTGCGCAACATGATGGCGACCTACCGGGAAAATCAGGATCTTATCAGCATCGGCGCATACAAGCCCGGCGCGAACGCGGAGCTGGACAGCGCCATACGCCTGCACGAGCCCATCGAAAGGATGCTGATCCAGGGCATGAACGAGCCCGCCAACATGCAAACGGCGGTGGAGGCGTTACAACAGATCACAAACGAGCAGCAGTAAGGAGCGGCCGGCGTGAAAAAATTCGTATTTACCAACCAGAGCCTGCTGCGCATCAAAAATGACGAGCACGAAAGGCTAAAGCGGGAGCTGGAAAATGTCGATAAAAGAATAAGGCTGATCGATACGGAGATAGTGTCCATTGACGGCCGGGTCGCCGCCGAGCAGCAAAAGCAGGAAAGGGACTGCGAGACGGGTACGGATGCGCAGCAGCTCATTCGTTACGAGGACTTTTTCCGCTACATGCGGGAGAAGCGCGAGGCGGCGCAAAAGGCGCGCGCAGAGCTTGAAAAGGAGCGCGCCGTCATTCAAAAAGAGCTTTTCGCCGTACACAATCAAATCAAGGTGCTTGAGGAAATGCGCGACGCGCAATATCAGGAATATCTCAAGGAAGTGGCTCTGGACGAGAGCAAGGAACTGGAAACCATGATGTCGTTCAATCTTTACGAGGGAGCAAGCTAAAGGATTGGAAAGCAGCGCAAGAGAAAATAAAAGAGCAGCCAAACCGCCCAAGGAAAGAAAAAGCAAGGCGGCCAAGGCCGACGCGCGCCTTTCCGGCATGGGCGCTGCGCCAAAGAAGGAAAAGCAGGGCGGCACCATATTCCTGCTGATCCTTGTGCTGCTGGTGATGCTGGCGATCCTCGCGCTGGTCGTGGCGTACATGTACGACATGTTTGGCATACAAAGCTACTTTACGGGGCAGCGCATCGAGCATGACAAGACGTATCAGGAGGCGCTCGCCGCAACGGAGGCGGAGAAGCAGGCGCTGGAGGCGGAAAAACAGCGGATCACCGCGATGGAAACGGAGCTTAACGAAAAGATCGCGGCTGCGGACGCGGCGCTGATCCAAGCGCAGCAGGCGGCGGACGCCAAGCAGGCTGAGATAGACGAATTCGAGCGCAGCGTCGTGGCGTTCAACGAACGCAGGATGGATTTCAACAAGCTGGTGGAGGTGGTGCTGGAAATGAAGCCCGCCGACGCCGCGACCTTGATGAACGACCTGTCAAGCGTGCAGTGCGCGCGCGTGCTCGCGGCACTCGACGCCAAGAGCGCTGCGAAAATACTCGCCCAAATGGACGATGAACGCGCCGCAGCGATAGGTTTGTATGTGGTGCAGTATACCAACTAGCTTGTCAGGGGGCGCGGAGCGCCCTTAAGGATAAAATTTTAGAAGAAAGGAGGAGCAAAGCATTTGAACATCAGCAATATCATGAACAACTTGAACGTGGACGTGCAGCCCGTGGCTGCCCCCAACAAAGCGGCGTTACCCGTACAGGACGCTTCCTTTGAGAAAAACATGCAAAGGGCGACGGAAAGGGCAAGCGAAAGCCGGGCGCAGAACAGCGAACGCGGCGAAAAAAGAACGGATGACGCCACGGAGACCCCCAAAGCAGACGAGCCGCAGGACGCGGCCGGAAAAGACAAGGTCGGCAAGACGCCGGCGGAGGAAAAGGACGTACAGGACGTAACGGACGAACAGACAAAGGCGCTGGACGCGGCCGCGGTGGCGGCGGCGCTGGCGGGACAGGCAGCAAACGCTGCGGCAAACGAGGTCGCGGCAGAACAGATCGGCGGGACGGGAGAACCGGTCGGCGCACAGGAAAACGCGCTTTTCGCCGTCCAAAACAGCGGCGCCGTGCTTGTGGATGAAGCAGCGCAGACAAATACGTCTTCCGCATCGGATGGGAATCTCGTATTTGTAAAGCAGGAACAGACGGATTTCGTCGAGCGTGTGCTGGGCGAGATCGATACGGTCGTGAGCAATGAGGCGGAACGAACCGACCCGACGCAGCTGCGGGTGCAGCCGGAAGGCGAAGCCATGGCAGGCGCGCAGGGGTACGATATACATAAAAAGCAAACGGGAACAGAGCAGCTTGGGCAGCCAGCGGCGACCTTCCATGACGGAAACGCCGTGCTGGCAAACGCGCAGCCCGATGCGGTTGTCACCTTGCCCGCGGATGCGGCGCAGGCACGACAGGTCGTGGCGCAAACGCTGCTCGATCAGGTCGAAAGCGCCGTAACGGCGGAAAAGAGCGAACTGTTCATCAAGTTCAAGCCGGATGTGCTGGGCGGCATGCAGATCCATCTTTCCATGACGCAAGAGGGTCTGCGCGCGCAGATACGCACGTCCGACGCTTCCGTGCGCGGCATGATCGGCGCGGAAATGAACCAGCTGACGGATTCCCTTCGCGCGCGCGGCATCGAGGTGGTGGAAATGGACGTGTACTACGAACAGCAGACGGCCAACAACCAATTCCTCGATCAGCAGTCCGGCCGCTGGCAGGAACAGCAGCAGCAAAGCGGCGGGCGTCGGCGCGTGGAGCAGCTCGAGGAAAGCGGCTACGAGAGCATGTACGAGCGCATGATCCCCACGGACGAGGAAACGCAGGGCGTGGATTACACGGCCTGACACATTCTTGCCCCCTGCAAATAGAATAGGAGGACACTTATGGGCACTACCATCAGCGGCATCGATACGACCCGCGTTTTGGATCCGAATTTAAACCGGACGCCTACCAACGAACTGGGCAAGGATGCGTTTTTGCAGCTTCTTGTGACCCAGCTTAGCAATCAGAACCCGCTGGAGCCTACCAGCGATACCGAGTTTATCTCCCAAATGGCGAATTTCTCCTCTCTGGAGCAGATGCAAAACCTCAACGGCTCCATGCAGACCATGACCGCCAATTCCCTTATCGGACAGCGTGTATGCAGCAGCATCGTGGCGGATGGCGATGGTAACCGCAGCCAGAAGGACGTGTGCGGTCAGGTAACGGGTACGCTCAAGATCGACGGAGAGGAGTATTTGCAGGTTCTTGCGGACAACTCCGATCAGGTCTATCTTGTACCCCTTAACGTCATCACCAACGTCGATGCGGGCGGAAACGCCGACATGCAGACGCTGCTTACCCAAATCCTTGCAAGCCTCAACCAGATACAGACCAATCAGGCAAGCGCTGCCGCCGCCAGCACATATGGCATTGCGCCAACGGCGACGGACTACGGCAACACCTACTTCGGCGGTGGCTGAGTGGGCGCGGGTTGCGGTGGAGGTTCCATCGTAGGTTATGAAGCGCCGACCCTGGCCGAGTGGTCCCCGCCCGATGCGGCGACAACGGTAACGGTAGCGGATCCCGTTGTGGTAGAGGTGCAAACGACGCCCGACATCCAAGTGACCGTCCAGGAGAACCCCGTCGTGCAAAACGCGCCGGATACGGACACGGTTGCAGATGAGGTACAAGCTACGCCTGAGGCCGAAGCGGCTGCCGAGGAAACGGTCGTTGCGGCGGCGGAAACCGTTACGGAAGTGGTCGCCACGGAAACGCCCGCAGCTACAGAGGTGGCTGTGGAGGTGGTTCCCGTCGTGGCGGCGCCCTCCATCGTGGAGGAGAGCGCGCCCGCCGTATCCGATACGGCCGTGACGGAGAAAAGCGAAAGCGCTGAGGAAGTAACACCCGCTGCAAGCGTGTAACGGGTCTAGTGAGATAGTCTGGAGGTAAACGACTATGATGCGAGCATTGTTCTCCGGTGTTACCGGATTAAGAAGCCATCAAACCAAGATGGACGTTATCGGCAATAACATTGCCAACGTTAATACGGTGGGCTACAAGAAAAACACGACCACCTTTAAGGATCTCTATAATGAAACCGTCAGCGCTGCAGCGGCGAGCAGCGGCGCGGGTCAAACGGGCACCGGCGGCGTGAACGCCAAGCAGATCGGCCTGGGCTCCGCGGTGGATTCCATCACCGCCGTGCATACGCCGGGCTCCGCCCAGTATACGGGCAACGGCATGGACGTTGCGATCTCGGGCGACGGCTATTTTACCGTCATGTCCGCGACGGGGCTTCAATATACCCGCGCGGGTAATTTTTACACCGACCTTGCGGGCAACCTTGTTACGTCCCAGGGCTATTATGTGCAGACCGTCGCCCCGAGGGTAACGGTGGGGCAGGAGCTGTCCGTCCAGTCCGTGGCGGCCAACAACCTTATCAACCAGCCCGCTGGCATCCGCGACGCTGCATGGACGGGCAACGTTACGGCGGACTTGAACACCGTGCAGGGCGTGCCCTTTGGCTTCCGGTATGAGGCCAGCGCCGACGGCGCGTGGAAAACCACGCTGGGCGCGGGCACGGGCACGACCTATACCCCGGCTGCGTCCAGCGGCGTCACGGGTACGCTAAACGTCTCCGCGCTTCAGGATGCGATCACGGATCTTGCGAACCACGGCGCGAATATCAAGGCGGGGACGCACGACATCTCCTTCAAGCAGACCGGCACTGCCGTGGATATCATGTTTGGCGATATCAGGGTCGCCACGGGTACGCTCGACATGTCCGGCCTCGATGCTACGAAGGTGGAGCCGGGCGAAACGGCGACGATCACATTCAGAACGGTCAACGGCACCCCTGTGGATCTTGGCACGCTCACCTATAAGAACAACTCCACCAATATCGTCGAGACGAGCAGCTTGGGCGACGGCGTGTTCCAGAAGCTCGGGCAAAAACCCAATTTGACGCTGGAAGAGCAGGGGCAGTGGTACTTGACGCGCGACGGCTCCAACATCGAGCCCGTGGTGTTCAGCTATACCGCGCAGGCTGACGGCGGTCTTTCCGGCGAGGTGATGTTCACCACCGCACAGTACGGCACCGTTCTTATGAACCTTGACGACAACTCGATCCATAATATGAATGAATTGAACGCCGCCCTTACCGGCAAGTCCTTCGAGGTCAACGTGCGTTCCGAGAACGTGCCGCAGTATACGCCGCCCACGGCTGTTATGGCGGGGGACTTGAAGAATCTGCGGGTCGATTTCAACAATTACGCCAACCTGACCATCGACGCCAAGGGCGCGGTTATGGCGCAGCTCAAGAGCGACATGCAGCTTGAGATCGACGGCAGGACCGTAGAGATGACGGCGGGCGACAAGGTGGTGCTGGGCTATGTGGCCATGGCGACCTTCAACAACCCCACCGGCCTTCAAAAAGTAGGCGATAACCTCTTTACCGTGTCCTCCAACTCCGGCGAGCCGTCCTACGGCATGCCGGGCGACGGCACCAAGGGATCGCTTTCGCCCTCCAATTTGGAAATGTCCAACGTAGACCTGTCCGAGGAGATGGTCAATATGATCATCACCCAGAGAGGCTTCCAGGCCAACTCCCGTATCATCACCACGACGGATACGATGCTGGAGGAGCTTGTCAACCTCAAACGCTAAACGTGACGACGGCTGTCCGGGCGCATAAGCGCCCGGACGGCATGTCGGGAAGGAGACGGCTATGATACTGGTGACGACCATCAACGGCGAGGAGATGTACTTGAACGAGGATCTGATCGAGACCATGCGCGTCACGCCGGATACCGTGTTGTTTCTGACCAACGGCAAGCGTGTCGTTGTAAAGAATTCGCCCGATGACGTGCTCAATCGCATCAAGGCGTTTAGGCGGGATGTTTTTCAGGGCGCATTGTTTATAGAAAAGAAGTAATTCTACCGCGTCGGCGGAAGGGGGGGCTTGACCATATCCACCATTATCGGTCTTGTAGCGGGCTTTGCCTGTATTATCGTAGGCATACTTATCAACGGAAAGATCCCGGACTTTATCGATCCTGCATCTATTTTCATCGTGATCGGTGGAACGCTGTGCAGTATCGTCATTTCGTATCCCATAAGCTTGATCGTTGATACGGTGAAATCGGTAAAGCTGTGCTTTTCAAAAAATGCCTTTGACCCCAACGACAATATCGAGCAGATCATAGAGCTTGCCAACACCGCCCGGAAAAACGGCCTGCTCGCGTTGGAGGATATGCTTGAGAGCATCGAGAACCCCTTTTTGCGAAAGGGCATCATGCTCATCGTGGACGGTTCCAATTCGGAGCTTGTCAAAAGCGTGATGGAAACGGAAGCCTACTTTATACAGGAACGACATAACCGCTGCATCGCGGTACTCAATACTGGCTCCTCCTGTGCGCCGGCGTTTGGCATGGTAGGCACGCTGATCGGCCTTATCAACATGCTCGTCAATCTGTCTGACTCGGCGTCGCTTGGCCCCAGCATGTCCGTGGCGCTGGTCACGACCTTTTACGGCGTGGTGCTCGCCAACTACATCTTTAGCCCCTTTGCCAAGAAGCTTGGCGTATATACGGCGTATGAGGAGCTGCAAAACGAAATGATGATCGAGGGCATACTCGCCATTCAGGACGGCGAACATCCCCGCATGATCCGGGACAAGCTGGAATCCTTTATTTCCTCCCGTGAAAAGGCGGTATTGGCGGAGCGGCTGGACAGAAAGAAAGACAACGGTGAAGAAAAGTAGCGGAAACGCAATAATTATATTATAATAGAGGAAAGGAGCGCAGATGGCGAGAAGAAACAGCTCGGCGGATACGGGTTCAGGCGCAAGCTGGATGGACACATACGGCGACATGGTCACGTTGCTGCTGTGTTTCTTTGTGCTTTTGTACTCTTTTTCCTCCATCAACGAAAACAAATGGACGGAAATCGTGATATCCTTTACGGGGGCGCCGCCCAAGGCGACCGCCATCACGGTGGACGTTGGCAACGATCCGGATTTTGCCATGGTACAGCCCATCGCCCAGATCAATCCCAAGTCCAAGGAGCTCAAGGAGGACAAGGAGTATTATACATCCGGCGATGTTTCGCCCACGGATCAGGAAAAGATCGATATGGGCGTGGTCACCTCGGAGGATCTGGAAACGGTGCTCAACAGCGATCTTTATAAAAGCGTGCAGCGCAGCTTTGACGGGCTGTACGAAGCTTTGCAGGAGTATGTGGAAACGTATGGCATCGAGGATATGCTATATGTGGACAGGAGTGCTGACAGCATTTATCTGCGCGTGACGTCAGGTTTGTTGTTCGATTCGGGCAGCGCGCTGCTTACGGGTAAATCCATAGAGGTGCTCGATTCGCTGGAGGGGCTTTTTGCAAGGGCACTGGGCGCGATCGAGGGCATCAGCATCGAAGGGCATACGGATTCCGTGCCCATCAACAACGCCAGCTACAGGGATAACCGCGAGCTTTCCTCCGAACGCGCCAACAATGTGGCGCGATACTTTGAAACCAAGGGCATACCTTCGGATATGCTGCTGGGCATCGGCTACGGGGAATATCACCCCATCGATACCAACGATACCGAGGAAGGGAAGCAAAATAACCGCCGCGTGGAATTCGTGCTGAAGAAGCGCGTCGTAACGCTCTCAGAAGTGGAAGGGGAAAATACGGATGGCTAAAAAGATCATCATTGTTATCGTTGCATTGCTGCTTGTGCTGGGCATTGCCGTGGGCGCGTTTTTCGTCGTACGCTCCAACCGCGAGAAGGGGCAGGCGATCGTGTACTATTCCCCCGGCGACGCGTTCGTCACCAATGTCTACGGCACGGAAACGCTGCTCAAGCTGAACGTTAATCTGGCGATCCGTCTGGTCAATCAGGAGAAGGTGACCGCCGTCAACAACGTGATACGCGATACGATATTGCGTACCATGCGCAGCCAGCCGCAGGAAATGTTCGAGACTGCGGAAACGTTACAGGATATGGCTGTGCTGATCCAAACGAACGTCAACGCGCTTTTCCCCAAGGAGAGCGAGGATGAGGAGGATGTTGTCCTCCGGGTCTATTTTATCGAATTCGTGACACAGTAAGGGCGAAAGCGCCCGGAGGGAGAAAACGGATTGTCAAACGTACTCTCACAAAGCGAGATCGATGCGCTGCTCAACTCTCTGAATCTGGGGGATATAGACGACGGCGCCGTGAAAAGAAAAGAGGGAGAACCGGATGTTCGCCCCTATGATTTTCGTACGGCCAATAAGTTCTCCAAGGATCAGATCCGCACGCTGCGTACGATATTCGATAACTTTACCTCCGTGCTTTCCACCCGCCTGACGGGGCTGCTGCGTACCATGTGTCAGGTTTCCGTCGCCTCGGTGGAGGAACGCCTCTTTGGTGAATTCAACAATTCCATTCCCGAGCCTACCATGATCGCCGTCATCACGGCGTCGCCCTTAAAGGGCAACGTGCTCTATCAGATGAGCTCGTCCGTGGTATATGGCATCATCGGCCGCTTATTTGGCGGCGAGGCGGATTATTCCGGCGAGATCAAGTCCTTTTCCGAGATCGATTTTGCCGTGATGCGAAACGTGCTCTATGAGTGTCTGGACGTATTCGATACGGCGTGGGAAAAGGTCGCGGTGCTGCACGCGAAGCTGGAGCGCATCGAGACCAGCCCCCAGTTTACACAGGTCACGGCTGCCAACGAGCCCTCCGCCATCATCACCATGAATGTCCACATCGACAATGTGGAGGATCTGATGACCATTTGCATACCCCATGTGCTGCTGCAGCCCATTGCGAAGAAGCTCAACAGCATCGCATGGACCATAGGCGAAAACCGAAGCGGCGATCAGGAGCCAAATCCGGTGCTGGAGTCCTATGTGTTTTCCACCGTCGTCAACCTCAAGGCAAGGCTGAAGTCGGAGCGCGTACAGATGAGCGACCTGCTTGCTATGAAGGTGGGAGACGTATTGTGCACCCACCATCGCATCAAGGATCCCGTGTTCGTAGACGTGGAGGACATATGCAAATTTCGGGCGGTTCTGGGCGTCGATCATCAGGATCGGGTGGTACAGATTGCAAAGATAATTAAGGAGCAAGACATTGAGTGACGAGAATAGGATCATATCGCAGGAAGAAATAGAGGCGATCCTCCGCAGCAGCGGTCAGATCGAAGAACCTGCTGAGGTCGTTAAGCCCGAACTCGACGACTATCTGACCAAGAGCGAGCAGGACGCGCTTGGCGAGATGGGCAATATCTGTATGGGCACGGCCGCCACCACCATGTATACGCTCTTGGGAAGGCAGGTCAGCATCACCACGCCGCAGCTTTCCATGCACACATGGGAGACGCTGGCAGCGTCGCATGTGCTGCCGTTTGTGGCGGTGGAGATATGCTATATCGACGGCGTCGAGGGCAACAATCTGCTGCTGCTCAAGGAATATGACGTTGCGCTCATCACGGATCTGCTGATGGGCGGCGACGGCAATATCGATCCTGAAAACATCGTACTGGACGAAATACACCTAAGCGCCATACGCGAGGTCATGAACCAGATGGTCGGCTCCTCCTCCACGTCGCTTGCGACGCTATTGGGAAAGACCGTCAATATTTCCACCCCCGTATCCAAACGCATACTCATTCGTGAGGAGCCGGTGACGAGTTTGCTTAGCGGCAACGAGCCCATCATCAAGATATCCTTTAGAATGGAGATAGAGGGCTTGCTCGAAAGCGAGATCATGCAGGTGCTGCCTGCGTCCTTTGCCAAGCATTTGGCGAGCGAGCTTCTCAATCCCCAGATCAACAGCAGCGAGGAGGAGGAATACACCAGCAACGCCTCCTTTGGAAGCGATCTGGATTTTACGGGTGAAAACAACGTTGGCGGCGGCAATCAGGCGGATTTCTCCACGCTGTTTGAGGAAGCACAGCCCGGCGCCGACATGCAGCAGCCCGCGCCGCAACCGGCGCCGATTCCCGTGCCGCAGCCGGTATCGCCCATGCAGCAGCCTGTGCAGCTGCCCGTATACGAACCGCAGCCTGCGTATCCGCAGCAGCCCATGTACGCGCAGCCGGCGCAGCCAATGGCGTATGCGCCGCCGTC